>NZ_JAKUSO010000036.1:0-36462 GCF_022449305.1 Oceanibaculum sp.
ACCGACAGGCCGTGCAGGTAGAGATAGTCCTGGTAGCGGTTGCCCTCGAACCAGTCGCGCGCGATGTCGGAGGCCTTGGAGCCCATGGTGACGACCTGCAGGCCGATCACGTCGCGCTCGGCATCGTCGATATCTCGGAAATAGTCGCTGAGGCACTTGCCGTCCGGGCCGGCCTGGCGCGGCAGCTTGAAGCGGCAGACCTCGGTGCCGCCATTCTCGCCGAACAGCACAACATCATTACCCTCGGCGGCGGCCTGCCAGTAGCCATAGACCGCCTGCGGCACCAGGATATCCTCCTGCTCGCAAGTCTCCAGCACGCGCTTCAGGATCGGCTTCAGCTCCTGCTCGGCATATTTGCGATATTGCGCGCGGGTGCGGCCGCTTTTGCGGAAGCCCCACTGGAACTGGTACAGCGTCATCTCGTTCAGATAGGCCAGCACCGTGCGCACCGGCACGCGGGCGATGACGCGGGAACCCCAGAAGGGCGGCTCAGGCACCTTCACGCCGTCGGCCAGCGCATGGCGGCGGGCGCGGGCGGCGTCCTTGTCCAGCGCATCGTCGTTCGCGGCCTTGGAGGTCTTGCCCGGCGCGCGTGAGCTGGTGGCGCGGCTGGTGCGCTTCTCCCGCTCTTCCTGCAGGAAGGCGTCGAAGCCGCCATCGATGACCTTGTTCATCAGGTTGAGACCGTCGAAGGCATCGCGGGCATAGGCGACCTGGCCGGTGCCGTAGGATTGCGCGCAGTCGGTCTCGACATAGTTGCGGGTCAGCGCGGCACCGCCCAGCATCACCGGCGTCTTCATGCCGAGGCGGGTCATCTCCTCCAGATTCTCGCGCATGATGACGGTCGATTTCACCAGCAGGCCGGACATGCCGATGGCGTCGGCCTTATGCTCCTCGGCGGCCTGGATGATCGTCGCGATGGGCTGCTTGATGCCCAGATTGACGACCTTGTAGCCATTGTTGGTGAGGATGATATCGACCAGATTCTTGCCGATATCGTGCACGTCGCCCTTCACCGTGGCCAGCACGATGGTGCCTTTTTCCTGGCCTTCCACCCGCTCCATATGCGGTTCCAGATAGGCGACGGCGGCCTTCATCGTCTCCGCCGATTGCAGCACGAAGGGCAGCTGCATCTTGCCGGCGCCGAACAGCTCGCCCACCACCTTCATGCCGTCCAGCAGGTAGGTGTTGATGATGTCGAGCGGCGGATGCGACTTCATCGCCTCGGCGAGGTCGTCGTCCAGCCCCTTGCGGTCGCCGTCGATGATGCGTTCCTTCAGCCGTTCCTCGACCGTCTCGGCGCGCTTCTTCTCCACCTTGGCGGCGGACTGCCGTCCCTCGAACAGCGCCATGAAGGCCTGCAGCGGGTCATGGCCCTCCGCGCGGCGGTCAAAGATCAGATCCTCGGCGGCCTTCACCTCATTCTCGGGGATCTGGTGCAGCGGCATGATCTTCGAGACATGCACGATGGCGCCGGTCATGCCGCGCTTCACCGCATGATCGAGGAACACCGAGTTCAGCACATGGCGGGCCGCCGGGTTGAGGCCGAAGGAGATGTTGGAAAGGCCCAGCACGATCTGGCAATCCGGCAGTTCCTGCGCGATGCGCTCGATGGCTTCGAGCGTCCACAGCCCCAGCTTGCGGTCATCCTCGTTGCCGGTGCAGATGGTGAAGGTCAGCGGGTCGAACATCAGGTCGGAGGCCGGCAGCCCGTGCTTCACGCAGGCGAAGTCGTGCAGGCGCTTGGCAACCTCCACCTTGCGCTCGACGGTCTTGGCCATGCCTTCCTCGTCGATGGTCAGCGCGATCACCGCGGTACCGAAGCGCCGGGCGAGTTCCATGCGCTTTTCCGCCGGCTCCTCGCCATCCTCGAAATTGATCGAGTTCAGGATCGCCTTGCCGCCATAGAGCTTCAGCGCCGCTTCCAGCACGATCAGCTCGGTCGAATCGATGACCAGCGGCGAATCGACGGAGCCGCGCATCCGGCTGACCACCTCGGTCATGTCGGCCACCTCGTCGCGGCCGACGAAGGCGGTGCAGACATCCAGCGAGTGGCTACCCTCGCGCACCTGGTCGCGGCCCATCTCGACGCAGCCGTCCCAGTCGCCGGAATCCTGCAGCTCGCGGAATTTCTTGGAGCCGTTGGCGTTGCAGCGCTCACCGATGGCGAAGAAGGCATTCTCCTGCCGGAGCGCCACGGGGCCATAGAGCGAGGCGACGGACGGCGTCCAGAGCGGGCTGCGGGTCTTCGGGCGCGGGCGGTGATGGCTGCCGCCTTCCTCCGCCGCCAGCCGGCGCAGCATGGCGTCCAGCGCCTGGATATGCTCGATCTGCGTGCCGCAGCAGCCGCCGACGAAGCTGATGCCGTCCTCACGCAGGAAACGCTCCAGCCAGGTCGCCAGTTCGGGTGCGGCCAGCGGATAGACGGTCTGGCCATCGACCAGCTCCGGCAAGCCGGCATTGGGCTGGATCGAAATGCGGCCGTGCCAGTTCTCCGCCAGCCAGTGCACATGCTCGGCCATTTCCTGCGGGCCGGTGGCGCAGTTCAGGCCGATCACCGGCACGTCCAGCGCATCGATGATGGTGGCGGCGGCGGCGATATCGGTGCCGACCAGCATGGTGCCGGTGGTTTCCACCGTCACCTGCACCATGATCGGGATGTCGGCCTTGGCCTCGCGGTTGGCGCGCTTGGCGCCGTTCACCGCGGCCTTCACCTGCAGCGGGTCCTGGCAGGTCTCGATCAGGAACGCGTCGATGCCGCCCGCGATCAGCCCGGCCGATTGCAGGGCGAAGGCGTCTTCCAGCGGCTGATAGGCGATATGGCCGAGCGAGGGCAGTTTGGTGCCGGGGCCGATGGAGCCCAGCACGAAACGCTCGCGCCCGTCATCCTTGAAGCGCTCAATGGCTTCGCGCGCCAGGATGCCGGCCGTGCGGTTCAGCTCGAACGCCTCGTCCTGCAGGTCGAATTCCGCCAGCGTGATCGGCGAGCCGCCGAAGCTGTTGGTCTGCACCGCGTCGGAGCCGGCCTCCAGATAGCCCGCATGAATGTCGCGCACCAGGTCGGCGCGGCTGCGGTTCAGGATTTCGGTGCAGTTCTCGCAGCCGAGATAATCCTTATCGACATCCAGGTCGGCTGCCTGCACGCGGGTGCCCATGGCGCCGTCGCCCAGCAGGACCCGCTCTTCCAGTGCCTTCAGAAAGCGTGACATTCCCCAATTCCTTTTTTGTCGTTCACGCAACCGGGGCTGGTGCCGCAGTTCGCGCACCAAGCCCCAGCACGCGGCAGATCGCCAGCGTCAGCTCGGCCCGGTTCAGCGTATAGAAGTGGAAATCCTCGACCCCGTTTTCACGCAGCTTCTCGCACAACTTCACCGCGACGGTGGCGGCGACGAGCTGGCGCGTGTCGGGTTCGTTGTCCAGACCCTCGAACAGGCCGCCCATCCAGGCCGGCACGGCCGCGCCGCAGGCTTTGGCGAATTTGCAGACCTGGCCGAAATTGGTCACCGGCAGGATGCCCGGCACGATCGGCACGGTGATGCCGGCCTTGCGGGCGTTTTCCAGGAACCGGCAATAGGTGTCGGCCTCGAAGAAGAACTGGGTGATGGCGCGGGTCGCCCCGGCGTCGATCTTGCGCTTCAGATTGTCGAGGTCGGCCTGCAGGCTGGTGGATTCCGGATGGCGTTCGGGATAGGCGGCGACGCTGATCTCGAAATCGGCGATCCGCCGCAGGCCACTTACCAGATCGCTGGCATAGGCATAACCATCGGCGCGCGGCGTGTAGGGGCCGAGGCTGCCCGGTGTGTCGCCCGGCGCGTCGCCGCGCAGCGCCACGATATGCCGCACGCCGATATCCCAGTAGGAGCGGGCGACCGTATCCAGCTCGTCCCGGCTGGCATTCACGCAGGTCAGGTGCGAGGCCGGCACGAGGTCGGTCTCGGCCAGCAGGCGCGCGACGGTGGCATGGGTACGCTCGCGGGTCGAGCCGCCGGCGCCATAGGTCACGGAGACGAAATTAGGACGCAGCAGGGCGAGACGCTGGATCGCCCGCCACAGCGACTCCTCCATTGCCTCGGTCTTCGGCGGGAAGAATTCGAAAGACAGGTTCCCGCTCATGGCCGGTTTCCTTGGATACTTTGTAATGCGGGTGGTTTCTGCGCCAGCCAGAAGCCGACGGTCAGCGGCGTGCCGGAAAGGCTGTCCACGGTGCTGACAGTCAGACCCGCGGCGCTGCACCAGCTGGTGATTTCCTCATTGGCGAAGCCGGGCCAGCGATGGGCGTGTTCCTTCAGCAGGTCAAGCTCCTTGTGCGGTGTAAAATCCACCACCAGCAGGCGGCCGCCGGGACGCAGCACGCGGGCTGCCTCGGCCAGCACCTCGCCCGGCCGCTCGGCATAATGCAGCACCATGTGCAGGATCGCGGCATCGACCGACGCCCCGTTCAGCGGCAGCTGGTACATGTCCGCCTGGCGCACCGCACAGTTCGACAGGCCGCGATTCTCCAGATTGACGCGGGCGACCGCCAGCATCTCGCGGGACTGGTCGATGCCCATCGCATGGCCGACGCCCGGGCCATAGAGATCGAGGATGCGGCCGGTACCGGTGCCGATATCGAGCAGGTCGCCAATGCCGTCCGGCGGCAGCAGGGAGAGCAGCTTGCGCTCGACCTCGCGGGGGTCGGCGTGCAGCGCGCGCAGCTTGTGCCATTCGGCGGCATTGCGGCGGAAATAGGCGGCGGCGGCCTCGGCGCGCCCGCGCTTGATCGCGTCCAGCCGTTCGGCATCCAATGCGAACAGCGGGTCGGCGTCGGGCACCAGCCCGGTCAGCGTTTCGCCCAGTTGCGCGCCTGGCCCGGTTTGCGCCAGACGGTAATAGGCCCAGGTGCCTTCACGCACGCGCACCAGCAGGCCGGCCTCGCACAGCAGCTTCAGATGGCGCGAGACGCGCGGCTGGCTCTGCCCGACGATCTGCATCAGGTCGCTGACGGTCAGTTCTGCCCGCGCGCACAGCGCCAGCAGGCGCAGGCGGGTTGGCTCCGCGGCGGCGCGCAGCCCTTCCAGCAGGAAATCCGCCGACAGGGCGGCGGTGCTTTCAATATCGATATCCGGGCGAAGACGGGGCTGCGCCATGCGTGTTCCAGTTCACATAAAAGATACAGACATAAAGATATATTTATATTTTAGCGTCAACTGGATTCTGCGCCGGCGACTGTTGCGCACTGTCGATTAAGAAAGCGGCAAATCCTGCAACGGTATGCTGGTAAAGCGCTATTTCTGCAACACCTGTGACGGAATCTCTTCCGCTGTTCCCCGGCTGACATTGGACATGGGGGCTGTCTGTGCTACCTGCTTTTCTGTGTGCGAACCGAAACAGTTCGTTACAAAAGGTAATTTGAGGCAATAGTCCGGGACTGATAAAAGGTCTCAATGGACAAAAAGACAGCGCCGGCAGGATTGCCGACGCTGTCTTTGCGAGGAGCATCACAGTAGGGTGCTAAAAGGCGGTACCGATGGCCGCTCGTTTTGGAAATGAGGCAGTAGGCATGACGCTTGGGACGTGGCGTTTCTTGGCAGGCAGGGCGACCGCGCTGTCCGGTCTTCTCGCCGTTGGCCTGTTGGCCGGTTGCGCGAACATGGCCGACGAGGGGCGCGCTGAGGCGAACGATCCGCTGGAGATTCCCAACCGGTTCGTGTTCGCGCTGAACGAGACGGTCGATACCTTCGTGCTGCGCCCGGTGGCGGTGACCTACCGCGACTGGATGCCGGAGCCGGGCAAGGACATGGTCCGCAACCTTGTGGACTATCTCACCAGCCCGGTCATCTTGGCCAACGATGTCTTCCAGGGCGAGTGGGAGCGCGCCGGCGTGACCAGCAAGCGCTTCTTCCTGAACAGTTTCTCGGCCGGCCTTTACGATGTCGCCGCGCTTGAGGGCTATGAGAAGCACAGTGAGGATTTCGGCCAGACCCTCGCCGTTTATGGCGTGCCGGAAGGCCCCTATCTGGTGCTGCCGCTGATCGGCCCGTCGAACCCGCGCGACGCGGTGGGCCTCGCCGTGGACATGGTGCTGGATCCGCTGAACTGGTACGCCTGGAACACCGACCGTGAGTGGATCGGCTATTCCCGTGCCGCCGCCAATGCCGTCGATGCCCGCGCGCGCAGCATCGAGGCGCTGGACGATGTGAAGGCCAATAATTTCGATTATTACGCGGCGATCCGCAGCTTGTACCGGCAGCGCCGTGATGTGGAAATCCGCAATAATCGCGGCACAGATGGCGGTTCGGCCACATCGCCGTTCCGCGATTACGTGCCGGGTGGCAAGGACGCTGCCACAAAATAGCCTCTGCGCCGTTTTATCAAGGCAACGAGACAACAGGGTTGAACGGATGACCGCGATTTCTTTCAGGACGACGGTTCTTGCCGTCTTCATGGCCATTGGCTTGTCAGCCGGGACCGCTCTCGCCGATGGCGTCGATGCCGCCAAGGGGTTCATCCAGACCCTCGGCGACAAGGCCGTCAGCACGATTGCCGCCACCCAGCAGGACGAGGAGGCGCGGCTGCGGCAGTTCCGCAGCCTGCTGAACGATAATTTCGATGTGCCGGGTATCGGGCGCTTCGTGCTGGGGCGTTACTGGCGCGTGGCGACGCCCGAGCAGCGCGACGAATATCTGAAGCTGTTCGAGGAAAGCATCATCCGCACCTATGCGCGTCGCTTCTCCGACTATTCGGGCGAGACGATCGCGGTCGAGAAGGCGCGGAAGGATGGCGAGGATTTCATCCTGGTCGACAGCGTGATCCAGCGCCCGACCGGCGGCCCGGTGGCGGTAACCTGGCGCCTGCTGGGGCAGGGCAAGGACTTCAAGATCGTCGATGTCGTGGTGGAGGGGGTGAGCATGAGCGTCACCCAGCGCTCCGACTTCGCCTCGGTGATCCAGTCGGGCGGCGGCAATATCGAAGCGTTGCTGAAGGTGATGCGCGAACGGCTGGGGAAAGCCTGACGCTTCCCTGATCCGCCTTACCTACCGGATGCGTGAGGCGTAGCTGTTCGCCCGGCGCTGCCAGTTCGGCACGCCTACCACGCGATAGACACGACCGGAGGCGGCCAGCAGGGCCGCCGCCGTCATATTGTCCGAGCCGACATTCATCATACCCAGCATGAACAGGCAGTCCGCCTCGGCCAGCGCATCGCCGATCTGCTGGTAGAAGTTTCGTGCCTCGGTATAGGCCTCCATCGCGGCGGCCAGCCGTCCCGACTTCGATTCGAGGTCGCCGATGGCGCGCAGCGCTGCCCCCGCGCCGGCCCCGTCGCCCAGCTGTTCGTAGAAGCTGCGGGCATAGGCAAAGGTCACCCGGGCGCCATCGGTATTTTCCATCAGGAACTCGGTCTGCCCCATCGCCAGCAGCGTCTGGGCCTGATCCTTGGTGTCGCCGGCCGAGCTGTAGAAGCCATAGGCATCCTTGAACAGCTGGCGGGCCTGGCGCTGATTGTTGCGCAGCCGGTGGATCTGCCCCTGGCCTTTCATCGCGTCGCCGATCAGCCCCTTGTCCTGGGCGTCGTGGGCCAGCTTTACCGCGCGGTCAAAATGCTGCGAGGCCTCGTTCAGCCGGCCCAGCATGCGTTCCATTTCGCCCAGCCCGATCAGCAGCCGTGCCAGATCGGCCTTTTCCTTCGGGTCGGTCAGCATGCCGGAGGCCGCCGCCCCGATCTGCCGCGCCTGCTCGAACCGGCCCGGTGCCCGGCGCAGGTCGCCACGTCCGGACAATAGCGAGCCGTCGCCGATGCGCCGCCCGGCGCGCTGCATCAGCGCGGCGCCATTCAGCAGGCTGGTGCGGGCTTCCATCTGGCGTTCCATCATGCGCAGCAGCTCGTACATGACGATGCGGACCACACCCTCGCCGACGAAGTCGCCGCAGCGGCGGTAGAGGCTGATTGCCCGCTCGTAGCGCACCTGGGCGTCGGGCATGTCCCGCTTCTCGCGCGAGAGATCGGCCCGGCGGGTCAGCGCATGCGCCTCGCCCAGCTTGTCGCCGCTCTGCGCGAAGCTGATGCGTGCCTGGTCGAAGCTGGCGGCGGCATCCTCCTGCTTCAGCTGCTTCACCGCCACTTCGCCGATGCCGATCAGCACATTGCCTTCGCCCATATAGTCGCCGGCCTGCTTGTAGCTGGCCCGCGCCTCGACATAGCGCTGGGCAGCTTCGTCCAGCGCATTACCGAAATAGGCGATATCGCCCAGTGCCTGCAGGATGGCGCCGCGTTCCTGGTGCAGCTTTCCCTCGGGCAGCCCATCCAGCGCCTGCTGATACAGGGTCTGCGCCTCGGCCAGATTGCCCCTGGCCATCGTCAGCTCGGCGCGGCCGACAAGCACCTGCGCAATGCCAAGCTCGTCCTCGCTCTCCTTGAACTGGGAGAGGGCCTCCTCATAGAAGCTGCTGGCTTCGGTGTCATGTTCCAGCAGCTTCGCGCCCTCGCCCTGCACCCAGCTGCGCCCGGCGGCGGATTGCAGGCCGGTACTCAGCTTGCCGCCGCTCATCAGCGCGTCGATGCCGCCCTCGCGTTCCAGGCCGCGTGTCGTCACCACATCGACGAGAATGCTGCCGCAACCGAGCAGGAAGGTCGCCCCGGCGACGATATGCTGATAGGTCTCGGGCTTGCCGAGCGTCAGGAAATAGCTGCTGCCAGCCGCCGCGAGCGCCCCGCTGAACATCAGCGAGCGGCGCACCAACCTGTTCCGTCTTTTCTGGCGGGCCGACCGGCGGGCGGGTGATCTCAACGACTCATCCTCGGCTACAACACCGTTTTGGTGCTGACCAGATTTCTATAGGCAGGCACCATCGGATTAAAAGGAAAAATTTTATATAATTTTCTTTTCCTAGCTTGCCATCGTCCGTGGCCTGGTCAACCAGCGATAGACCGGCAGCAGCAGCATGGGAAGCAGATATATCGGCAACTGGCCGATAGCGAAATAGAGGAACAGGTCAGGATCGACCGCGCTGCCCAGAGCGGCAGTCAGCAACGCCAGGTTGCGGTTGCCCGCGACAAGGCCGAGGGTGGTGCGCGGAATTGCATCCAGCCGCCAGAAGCCCAGCATAGTCAATGCCTGGAGGCCGAGATTGACGGCAAAGACGGCGGCCACGAAGGTGGCGACGAAGGCTGGTTCGGCGATGGCGCGCGCGGCGATGCCGTCCATGGTGGCGATGGCGAAGATGATCATCAGCACCACCAGCCCGCCATCCAGATGGTGCTTCAGCTCAGCTATGCGCGGTGTCCCGGCGCGCAGGCGGATCAGCATGGCAAGGCCGAAGGCGCCGCCGATCAGCAGCGCCAGGCGCAGCATCAGGTCGATGGCGCCGACCGCGAGGTCGATCCCCAGCAGGGCGAAGGCCAGCGACGGCAGCACCACCGGATAGATGAACATCGCGGCGACCACGACGATCAGCGCCAGCGCACCGTCCAGCCCGGCGAACAGCGCCAGTGCCGGCGCGGTCAGCAGCGGCGGGGCGGCGGCATACAGCACCATCGCCATCTTCAGCCCCGGCGGCAGGTCCAGCGGGGCGACCAGCAGCGCCATGACTGCCGGGCACAGGATCATGACCCAGCCCAGCGACAGGGTCAGCCGCGCCGGGCTGCGCATGTGCCCGCCGACGGTCGGCCAGTCGATGCGCAGCATGGTGATGACCAGCATGCAGAACACGCTGGGCGTCAGCAGCGGACGGACGAAGGCGGCCAGGTCCGGCAGGGCCAACCCGATGAAGATGCCAAGCGCAAGGATGAGGGGGGCACGCCGGCCAAGCGACGCGAGGAAGCGGGTGATCATGATGGGGCGAGTGTAGGTTCACGCTAGGCAGGCCGGCAAGCACGCCCTAGCATAGCCGATATGACTGATCTGACGACTGCCGGCTCTACGCCTGGCACGCTCCATCACGGTACGGTGCTGCCGGAATGGATCGACAATAACGGCCACATGAACCTCGCCTATTATCTGATGGCGTTCGACAAGGCACTGGACGATTTCACCGATGCCATCGGCTTTACCCGCGCCTATCGGGCCGAACATCAGAGCGGCATTTTCGTCGTCGAGACGCACCTGACCTATGGCCAGGAACTGCTCGAGGGAGAGGCCTTCCGCGTGGAGACGCGCGTGCTCGGCATCGACGGCAAGAAGCTGCATCTGTTCGAGCGCATGGAGCGGGCCTCGGACGGCGCGCAGGCGGCGACCTGCGAGATGATGATCCTGCATATGGACATGCAGAGCCGGCGCAGCGCACCGTTTCCGGCCCCCATTCTTGCCGGATTGATGGAATTGGAGCAAAAAGCCGCCGAACGAACCCTGCCGCCGGAGGTTGGCCGGTCCATCGGCATCGGCCAGCGACGTCCACGCTAGAAACCGGCGGCGGAAACGCTAGAGTAGAGCCGTGTAGGACTTCGCCAAAGTGGTGGCGGATGGAAGGGGAGCGGTCGGAGTGTCAGTGACGTCAATCTTGCAGACCCAGGAATTTGCCAATGCGGCCTTCGAATCGATGCGCCAGCACGGTATTCCGCCCTCGCCGGAAAACTTCACCATCTGGTTCCATTACCATTCGGACACCTATGGCGACCTGACCCGGTTGGTGGACAAGCGCATCCAGGATGCGGAGCCGTTCGACGAGCAGCATAATGATGAGCTTTATGCGCGTTTCTTCGGTGGCGACCAGCGCAAGATCACGCTGGGCGCGGCAGCCGGCACCGAACGCATCCTGCAGGAGGTGCTGTCCAAGATCAGTACCGCCAAGACCAATGTCGCCGGCTACGCCGCTTTCCTGCAGGACACATCGGAAGCGCTCGGTGGCGATGCCGGTGTGCGGAATATCGAGACGCTGATCTCCGCCCTGATCGAACAGACCGGCGTGATGCAGAAGCGCAATGAGGTGCTGGAGCGAGACCTGCAGAAATCCACCGAACAGGTGGTCATCCTGCGCCGCGACATGGAGGCGATCCAGCGCGATGCGCAGACCGACGGTCTGACGAACATCGCCAACCGCAAACGCTTCGATGCGACGTTGCGGGAAGCCGTCGCCGCGGCGGAGGTCGATGGCAAGCCGCTGTGCCTGATCCTGGCCGACATCGATCACTTCAAGAAGTTCAACGACCTCTATGGTCACCAGATGGGCGACCAGGTGCTGAAGCTGGTCGGGCGCACCCTGCGCGACTGCATCCGCGATGGCGACCTGCCCGCCCGTTTCGGCGGGGAGGAGTTTGCCGTCATCCTGCCGAATGCCGATCTGGCGGAGGCGGCGGAGATCGGCGACCGCATCCGCAAGACCATCGCCACGCGGCGCATCGTCCGCCGCGACAGCAAGGTCGAGCTGGGCGCGATCACCACCTGCATCGGCGTTGCGCTGTATCAGAAGGGTGAGCCGATTCCCGCGCTGATCGACCGCGCCGACGAGGCGCTTTATGTCGCCAAGCGGACCGGCCGCAACAAGGTCGTCACCGAAGAGCAGATGAACGATCCGGACCGGAACGCATTTTGAGATGTTGAGGCTTCCCGCCTTCCGCTGGCGCCCTCGGCTGATCGTTCTTCGGGCGCGGCGTTTCCTCCGCCAGGATCATGTCCGCCTGTCGATCCTGTCGGTGGCGATCGGTGTGCTGGCGGCGTTCGGCGCCATCCTGTTCCGCGAGGCGATCCAGCTTTTCCAGTCCGGGTTCCTGGGGTTTCGCGGGGAGAGCATCGCAACCCTGCTGCGGGAGCAGCCCTGGTGGCGCACGCTGCTGGCGCCGACCCTGGGCGGTCTGCTGATCGGCCTGCTGATCCGCTACGCCATGCCCGGCGGGCGGGCGCGGGGCGTACCCGATGTAATCGAGGCCAGCGCGCTGCGCGGCGGGCGTATCGATGGCGGATCGGGCCTGCTCAGCGCCGTGCTGTGTTCGATCTCCATCGGCAGCGGGGCCTCGGTTGGCCGGGAAGGGCCGGCGGTGCATCTGGGGGCGACCACCGCAAGCTGGCTGTCGCGCCGTTTCCGGCTTGGCCGGTCCAGCGTGCGCACTCTGCTGGGCTGCGGTGTCGCCTCGGCTGTAGCGGCCTCCTTCAACGCCCCGATGGCCGGCGCCTTCTTCGCGCTGGAGGTGGTGATCGGCCATTATGGCTTGCAGGCCTTCGCGCCTATCGTCATCGCCTCGGTCATCGGCGCCATCGTGACCCGCATTCATTACGGCGATTACCCGGCCTTCTTCATTCCCGGCACGGCGGAAGTCTCGGCGCTGGAATATCCCGCCTTCATCCTGCTGGGTCTGTGCGCGGCGGCGGTCGCCATCATCTTCGTGCGCAGCGTCGATTGGGGGGAATGGGGCGTGCAGCGCTTCCGGGTGCCGAAGCTGGCCGCCATCGTCGCGGCGGGCTTCTCGGTCGGGCTGATCGGCCTGATCCTGCCGGAGGTGATGGGCGTCGGCTACGAGGCGACGGAGCGCGCGATCCAGGCGCAGTACGGCTTCTGGCTGCTGGTGGCGCTGCTGGCGGCGAAGATGGCGGCCACGGCGTTGTCGCTGGGCGGTGGCTTTCCGGGCGGCGTGTTCAGCCCGTCGCTGTTCCTGGGGGCGATGCTGGGCGGCGCCTTCGGCATCGTTGCGGCGATGCCCTTCCCGCAGCATGCGGCGGGGACGGGGGCCTACACGCTGGTCGGCATGGCGGCGGTATCGGGGGCGGTGCTGGGCGCGCCGATTTCCACCGTGCTGATGCTGTTCGAGATGACCGGCGATTACGAGATCACCATCGCGGCAATGGTCGCGGTGGCGGTGTCCAGCCTGGCCACGCGGTCGCTGCTGGGCCACAGCTACTTCACCTGGCAGCTGGCCAAGCGCGGCCTGTCGATCAAGGGCGGGCACGAGGTCGGCGTGCTGCAGGAGATCAGGGTCCGCCGGCTGCTGCGCCGTGATCACGAGGTGGTGGCCCCGGAAGACGACATCGTCGAGGTGCGCAATCACCTGCTGAAGGCGCCGCAGGCCGAACTGTTCGTGGTGAAGGAGGGCCGGCTGATCGGCATTCTGACGCTGGCGGACCTTGGCGCGGCGGCGTTCGACGGCAAGCCCGGCAAGGCGCCGACGGCAGGCGAGGCGATGCGCGCCGACCCACCCTTCCTGACCGCGGACGATACGCTGGAGGCGGCGGTGAAGCTGTTTTCCCAGGTCGAGGAAGGGCTGCTGCCGGTGGTCGAGACCCGGCATGGCCGGCGGCTGGCTGGCTGCCTGCACGAACGGGACGTCATGCGGGCCTATAACCGGGCGCTGATCAAGCTGCGTGCCG
The DNA here is from genome assembly GCF_022449305.1 of Oceanibaculum sp. Lineage (NCBI taxonomy): Bacteria > Pseudomonadati > Pseudomonadota > Alphaproteobacteria > Rhodospirillales > Oceanibaculaceae > Oceanibaculum > Oceanibaculum sp. Next base: position 13,272 of record NZ_JAKUSO010000036.1, read on the forward strand.
AGGAACATGGCGAGCGGGCCGAGAACTGACGCATGAGGCGTCTGCGCACGGAATCGCTTCTCATTCTGCCCGACTCGCTCTAGGGTTTTCGCCTCTTTCAGGCAGTCTGGCAAACGAGGGCAGGATGGGCGCCGAGGCGATCCGACGGAATGACGTGCATATCGCCGAGGCGATTGCGGAGCTTAAGGCGCTGCTGGGCGACCGGCTGTCGATGGCGCCGGCGGTGCTGGAACAGCACGGCAAGGACGAGAGCTATCATCCGGTCATGGCGCCCGATGCGGTCGCCTTCGCGCAATCGACCGAGGAAGTCTCCTCCATCGTGAAGATCTGCGCCGCGCACAAGGTGCCGATGATCCCGTTCGGCACCGGCACCTCGCTGGAGGGCGGTGTGGCGGCGCTGCAGGGCGGCATCACCATCGATGTCAGCCAGATGAACCGCATCCTGGAGGTCAATACGGCCGACATGGATTGCCGCGTTCAGGCCGGGGTGACGCGCAAGCAGCTGAACGAGCATCTGCGCGATACCGGCCTGTTCTTCCCCATTGATCCCGGCGCCGACGCCTCGCTAGGCGGTATGGCGGCGACCCGCGCGTCCGGCACCAACGCGGTGCGCTACGGCACGATGCGCGAGAATGTGCTGTCGCTGACCGTGGTGACGGCGGACGGACGTATCATCAAGACCGCGCGCCGCTCCAAGAAATCCGCTGCCGGCTACGATCTGACGCGCCTGTTCGTCGGCTCCGAGGGCACGCTCGGCATCATTACCGAAGTGGCGGTCCGGCTCTATGGCGTGCCGGAGCAGATATCCTCCGCCGTCTGCGCCTTCCCGGACATGGAGGGTGCCGTGAACAGCGTCATCCTGACCATCCAGTCCGGCATTCCGGTGGCCCGCATCGAGCTGCTGGACGAGGTGCAGATGGGCGCCTGCATCGCCTATTCGAAGCTGGAAGGCTATCAGACCGCGCCAACGCTGTTCTTCGAGTTCCATGGCACCGAGGCGGGCGTGGCCGAGCAGGTGGAGATGGTGAAGGCAATCGCCGCCGATTTCGGCGGTACCGACTTCAAATGGGCGACCAAGTCCGAGGACCGCACGGCGCTGTGGGAGGCGCGGCACAAGGCCTATTACGCGGCGTTGTCGCTGCGCCCCGGCGCGAAAGGCTGGCCGACCGACGTCTGCGTGCCGATCTCGCGCCTTGCCGAATGCATTCTGGAGACCAAGAAGGACATCGCGGCTTCGGGCATGCTGGCACCGCTGGTCGGCCATGTTGGCGATGGCAATTTCCACCTGGTCTATGTGATCGACCCGGATAGCCCGGAAGAGCTGGAGCAGGCCAAGGTGCTGAACGACCGCATGGTCATGCGCGCCCTGGCGATGGAAGGGACCTGCACCGGCGAGCATGGTGTCGGCTATGGCAAGATGGATTTCCTGGTCGCCGAGGCTGGTGAGGCTGTCAGTATCATGCGCCAGATCAAGCTGGCGCTGGACCCCGATAATCTGATGAATCCCGGCAAGATCATCCGGCTCTGAACCCGCGCCACGAAACGGCCATAGGCCGCGGATAAGCTGGAATTTACAAGATTTGCCGGACGCAGGGCGCGTTTTCCGGCGCGATGTTCATAGGAGGCAGGGTGCGTAGGGTTCTGATCGGGCTGGGCGTTGTAGCGGTGTTGCTGCTGGCGGCGGTCTTCCTTGTGCCGTCGCTGGTGGACTGGAACGGGTACAAGCCGCGCATCGCCGAGGCCGTGCGCGAGGCGACCGGCCGCGACCTCGTCATTGAGGGCGATATCGGCCTGTCGATCCTGCCCACGCCCACCCTGTCTGTCGGCGGCGTGCGCCTGCGCAATCTGGAAGGCGCCTCGTCACCCGATCTGGTGCGCGTGAAGGCGCTGGATGTCGAGGTCGCCTTGCGCCCTCTGCTGACCGGTGACATCGAGGTGAAGCGCCTTGTTCTGGTCGAGCCCTTCATTGCGCTGGAGGAACTGCCCGATGGCCGGCGCAGCTGGGACTTCACGGTCCCGCAGCAGGCATCGGATATCCCGGACGAGACGGCGGGCGATTCGGCCTTCACGGGCGATGGTGGAACCAGTGTCACGCTGGACGATGTGCGCATCGAAAATGGCACGCTGCTCTATCGCGCCGCCGACGGGGCAGAGCAGCGCTTCGACAAGCTGTCCCTGTCGCTGAACGCGCAGTCCCTGCAGGGGCCGTATCAGGCGAAGGGGAACCTTGCCTATCAGGGCGTGCCGGCGACGATCGAGGCGTCGGTCGGGCGGATCGGCCTTCCCGGCAAGCCGGCGCCGGTCTTTATGAACCTTGGCCTCGCGGATCGCGGCACGCTGGTCCTGTCGGGCGCGATGCAGGGCGGTGCGGAGCCGCGGCTGACCGGCAAGCTGGAACTGGACTCGCCGGATGTGCTGGCCCTGGCCGCCACGGCTTCCCGTGACGGTGCCGTCCTGCCGCTGCTGCGCCAGACAGGGTCATTGCGCGCCACCCTGTCGGCGACGCCGCAGGCCGTGGCGCTGGACGATATGCGTCTGGCGCTTGGCGAAGCGCAGGCCACCGGCGCGGTTAACATCAGGCTGGAGGGCACGCCCTCGGTCGATGCGGTGCTGGAGGTTGGCCGTTTCGATCTGGACCGGATGATGGCGGCGCAATCCGGCGCCGGGGCTGCGCAGCGCTCCGGTCAGCGCCAGGGGCAGGCTCAGGGGCAAGGCCAGTCTTCTCAGGGCCAGCAGGCCGGTCAGGCCATACCCTTCGCCCTGCCGGCGATCCCGTCCGGCTTCAACCTGACGCTGGATCTGACCGTGGACGCGATCGATTATCGCGGCCGGCTGGTCCGGCAGGTGCGCGGCAATGTCGCGGTACAGGATGGCCGCCTGGCGCTGAACCAGCTGTCGGCACAGCTTCCAGGCGGGGCCGAGGCCAGCCTCTATGGCGTTGCCACCTCCGGGCCCGGCGATACCGGGACACGCTTTGAAGGATCTGCCGAACTGACGGCGACAAGCATGCGCGATCTGGCGGTCTGGTTGCAGCTAGGTCTGCCGGATGTGCCGGCGGAGCGCCTGCGCAGCCTGTCGCTGCAGACCGACCTTGTCGTCGATTCCTCGGAACTGCGCCTGGCCAATCTCGACCTGCGCGTCGATGCCAGCAAGCTGGCCGGCAGCGCCAGCTATCGGTTTGCCGGCAGGCCCTTTGTCGGCCTGTCGCTGTCGCTCGACCGGATCAATCTCGATGGCTACGCCGTGCAGCCGCCCGCCTTGCTGCCCGGCCCCGTCGTGCCGGAACAGATGCCGCGCACCAATAACGAGGCGCCGCCGCCGCCCCTCGAATTCCTGAAGAGCTTCGACGCCGAGGTGAAGCTGACGGTCGGCCATGTCACGCTGCGCGGCCAGCAGCTGCGCGACATCAATCTGGACGCCACCGTGCGCGATGGCGTGGCCTATGTGCGGGAAGCGGCGGTGGCCGATTTCGCCGGCGCGCGTGTCGGTCTCGGCGGCACGCTGACCGCGCGCGAAGGGGCGTCTGCGGGCGATTTGGGCTTCAAGCTGGAGGCGCGCGAGCCCGCCCGCCTCCTGCAGCTGCTGAACGTGCCGACGGTGCCGAACCCGGCGCAGCTTGGCCGGCTGGAACTGTCCGGCCGGCTTGCCGGCACGCCGGAAGCCTTCGACATCGATACCACGCTGACGGCGGCTGGCGGGCAGGTGAAGGTGACCGGCGGCATGGCGCTGGCCCAGTTTCCGCCGAAGATCGACCTGGTTGCGGAAGGCAGCCATCCCGATTTCGGCAAGCTTCTGAAGACGCTGCTGGGGCGCGACCCGGAGGCCGGACCGGCGCTGGAGGATTTCCGGCTCTGGCTGACGGCGAAAAGCGGCGATACCGACGCGATGGCGGTGAACGGGCGGATCGAGGCCGCCGGCGGCATGTTCACCATGGAAGGCGACGTCAATCCCTTCGCGCCCTCGCCGACTTTCGCGCTTGCGCTCGATCTGCGGCACGGCAATGCGGTGCGCTTCCTGCGCATCTTCGCGCCCGACTACCGGCCCGGCGGCACCCGCGACCGGCCGCTGGAAGTCACCGGGCGGCTCGCCGGCAATGCTGCGGCCTTCACGCTGGGCGACCTGAAGCTGCGGGCAGGAACGGTGGAGGCGACGGGCAATGCTGCCGTCTCGCTCTCTGCCGCACGCCCGAAGATCACCGCCAAGCTCGATGCGGGCGAAATCCAGCTCGAACCCTGGCTTCCCGATCCCGCACGCGGCGGTGGCGATGCAAGGCCGGCGGCGCCCGTCCCGCTGCCGGTTTCCGGCGGCGGCTGGTCGGCTGAGCCGTTGCGCCTGACCGCCCTGCGCAGCGTCGATGCGGAGCTGACCGCCACCGCCAGGACCGTCCTCTATGACGCCTACCGGGTGGAGGATGTGCTGGCGCTGGTTGCCCTGCAGGATGGCGTGCTGGATATCAGCAAGATCAACGGCACCATGTTCGGCGGCAGCATCGGCATGAATGGCCGGCTGGTCGCGGCCGATATGCCAACCGTTCGGGCCGAGTTCCAGGTGCGTAACGCCGATCTGCGCGCGGCGACCACCGCCGCCGGCCAGCCGCCGCGTGTGCGGGGGCTGCTGGATTTCGACATGCAGGTGAACGGGCGGGGCCAGAGCGAGGCAGCCATGGTCTCCTCACTGGCCGGCAATGGCCGGTTTGCTGTGCGCGAAGGCGTGGCGGAGGGCTTCGACCTGCAGAGCATCAGTGACCGGCTGGAGGAGCTGAACGATGCGGCGGCCTTCCTGACGCTCGCGCGTGCCGCCTTTGCCGGCGGCGAAACCCCGTTCCAGCGTCTGGATGGCAGCTTCACCATCACCGATGGCGTGGCCCGCACCGAGGATACCCAGCTGGTCGCCAGCGCCGGCGAAGGCAAGGTGACGGGCATCGCCGACCTGCCGCGCCAGCAGGTGGACGCGACGGCGGCCTTCACCCTGACCCGGCACCCCAGCGCGCCGCCCTTCAGCGCCACGATCACCGGACCGCTTGCCGATCCGGCGGTCAATCTGCGCACGCGGGAGCTGGAGGCGTTCCTGGTCCAGCGTGCGGTGGAGCGTGGGCTGATGCGCCTGCTGCCGCCACAGCAGCAGGACAGCAGCGGTACTCAGACCGCACCGGCCTCGCCCGCCACGCCGGCTGACAAGCTGCGCCAGATCATTCCGGAATTGCTGAAGCGCTAGAGATACCCGAACCGGGCGAGGCCGGGCCTGCCGGCCTCTTCCAGCGCGGCCAGGCTGTCGGCGGGCAGGTCGCGCCAGCGCCCATGGCCGGGCCGGTGTGCGACGGCCTGCTGCGCGGCGGCGAGGCTGTCTGCGTCGATAACGGGGTGTAGCTGCCGCAGCAATTCGGCCAGCGCCGGGCTGTCCGGCGCCGTTGCGTCTTCCAGGCGCAGCAAATGGTACCGCTCTCCCAGCAAGGCCTCGCCGCAGGCCAGCGCTTCCAGGTTGGTTTCCGACCAGAAGCGGATCGCGGCCAGCGCCAGCGCGTCCGGCTCGTCGGGTGCCGGATGGCCGTACCGTGCGGCGAAATGTCGGTCGATCTGCTGTCGGTTGTCGGAAAGCGCGATGTCGCGCCCGTCGCGCACGACATGGATGAAGCGCAGGCCGGGCAAGGCCTCGGCCAGGAAGGGCAGAACGAACATCATGCGGGGATTCTTCCAGCCCCACAGGGTCGGCTGGCTGCCTTCCTCCAGGACTTTGGCGGCAACCCCACGCAGCCCGTCGAGACCGGTTGCAACCAGCGCATCCGGCAGGTCTTCCAGCTGGTAGTCGAGACTGCCGGTCTGTTCCAGCACCGGGTTGATGAGGCGGTCCAGCACCGGCGGTGCATGGCGCAGATCGCCGGCATGGTTCACTGTCGTGCCCATGAAGAAGCCGACGGCGACCAGCGCCTCGCGGATGGCTCGTGTGCCGGAACCGCCGGTCGCGCCGATAAGGACAGGGCCCGATGCGGAGGCCGTCATACCGCCAGTTCCGCCGCGCGCAGGCTCTCGTCGCGCACCAGGTCGGTCAGCCGCGCCTTCAGGGCAGAGAATTCAGGCGTGGTGCGGATGTGGTAGTCGCGCGGCCGCGGCAGGTCGATGGGGATTTCTGCCTTGATCGTACCGGGCCGCGCGGTCAGCACGACGACACGGCCGGCCAGGAAGATTGCCTCCTCGATGTCATGGGTGACGAACAGCACGGTCTTGCGGTTGCGCTCCCACACTGCCAGCAGCAGTTCCTGCATCAGGCTGCGGGTCTGCGTGTCGAGCGCGCCGAACGGTTCGTCCAGCAGCATCACGCTGGGGTCGGGCGCCAGCGCGCGGGCCAGGGCGACGCGCTGCTGCATCCCGCCGGACAGCGCCTTCGGATAGTGCCCGGCAAAATTCTCCAGCCCGATCTGGGCCAGCAGTTCGTCGGCCCGCCGCCGGGCGTCGTTGCGGCTGATGCCCTGCTCGATCAGGCCGAAGGCGACATTGTCGCGCACGGTCAGCCAGGGGTAGAGGGCCGGCTGCTGGAACACCATGCCACGCTCCGGTCCCGGCTTCTCGACCGGCTGTCCATCCAGCAGGATGGCCCCGCCATCGGGATGGTCCAGACCGGCCGCCATGCGCAGGAGGGTGGACTTACCGCAGCCCGAGGGGCCGAGCAGCGCCACGAACTCGCCCTCGCCGACGGTAAGATCGACCGGGCGCAGCGCCTCGACCGTGCCGTCGCGTCCGCGAAAGATCCGGCTGACGCCGGCGATCTCAAGCCTGCCCATCGTTACTTGAAATATCAGACCAGGAAATTCAGATAGGAACCGCGCGGGGCGTCCATATCGATCTCGTCGGCCGCCAGCAGGCGCCCCAGCCGGGCAAGCTGCCGGCCAATCTCGGTATCGTCAATGGCGGTACGCAGGATGGAACGGCGCTGCGGTCGTTCGCGCGGGCCTTCCAGCAGGGCGTCCGGGCGCGGCTGCGCGCCCTGGCCGCGCTGAATCCGGTTGCCGGCCTGGCCTGATGCCTGGCCGCCGATGCGGGGGCCGGTAGGGTTGATCGCCATCGCTCTCTCCTTCGCCGCCGGGCGCGACGCTCAAGCGAGATTATGCCTGCAAAAGCCCGGAAATTGAAGGGTCGGCGATTGCAGACCCGGTTTTCGCTGCGCGGCTATCGTCTGTCAGGTGCGCGGGTGTAAGCTGCGGCACGGTTATCCGGAACGGATACCAGAAGGGATGTCATGAATATTCTCGTCGTGCAGAACTATCCCGGCTCGCCGCCCGGCCAGCTTGGCGACAGCATGCTCGCCCGCGGCGCCACCCTGCATGAGGTGCATCCGCTGGCGGGTGAGAAGCTGCCCGCCGGTCACGATCCCTTCGATGGCGCGTTGATCCTCGGCGGGGCGCAAAGTGCCGCCGACGATGCCGGCAACCCCTATTACGCCGAGCTGCTGCCGCTGCTGCGCGGATTCCATGAGGCCGGCAAGCCGCTGCTCGGCATCTGTCTCGGCTCGCAGCTTATGGCCCGGGTTTTCGGCAAGCGGGTCCATCGCCACAGCCATGTCGAGTTCGGCTTCCATCCGCTGTCCCTGACGGAGGCGGGCCGGGCCGACCCGCTGTTCGCCGGCCTGCCGGCCACGCCGCATCTCATGGAGTTTCATGAGGATACGTTCGAGTTGCCGGACGAGGCGGTGCTGCTGATGACGGGTGAGGGCTGCCGCAACCAGGCCTACCGGGTGGGCGAGAGTGCCTATGCCTTTCAGTGCCATATCGAGGTGACGCGCGACATCCTGGACCGCTGGGCGGTCGAGCCGGCCTCGCTTGCCGCCAATGGCGGGGCCGATCCGGTGCAGCGCCTGCAGCGCGAGATGGAGGCGCATCTGGAGGCCTCGCTGGGTTTTGCCGACACGGTCGCCGTCCGTTGGCTGGAGCTTGCGGCGCGGGTGCGGCAACGCGATGGCTTGCGCAAATCCGCGTAATGCGAAACTCTATCCGCAATACGGAACACGGGATACGAGCCGAATGATGGAACGGGTGAGGTCGCTGTTTCGCGCAACGCGCCTGACGAACCGGCGGCGGCATCCCCGCTATCCTGTCAGTGCCAGTGTCGAGATCCTGCATCAGAGCAATGCCGGTCGCGATGCGGAGATCACCGATGTGTCGGCTGGTGGCGCGCTGCTGATCCCGCCCCTGAGCATCGAGCCGGGGCAGGAGATCGAAATCTATCATCCCGGTTCGACGATGCGGGTCAGCGCGCAGGTCATCGCCAACGATGCGGAGGGAACGCGCGTCCGCTTCCTGTCCGAAGGGGCGGGGGCCATTGTCTCGGTCTGGCTGCGCGGGTTGCATGCGCGCCCGGTGGCCGATGGGCAGGCCGGCTGACGGCTGACCGGTCGTTTGCAGGCCAGCTCTTCACAGGAATGTGAATAGTGCCTTTGGCACGAATCCGCGCTTTGTCGCAGAACTGCCCCAAGGGCCTCTTATTTTCGACATGATTAGACATAATATTTAGATTGTAGACGCCAACACAGCCCCTCCGGCGTCTGCGATTAGGCCGCACGGAAACCCCTTCCCCAAGCGGCCATGACCCAAAGCCCCCTCGGGCGGTGCCAATTCCCCGCTGGCACCGCCCGATTTCTTTTTGGGCCCTCCCCGCATCTGGGCAGCCCTGCGGGCGGCGGGCCTTCACACGGGCCGGGCGCAGGGCTATGAAGTCTCCTTCGCTATGCAAGGGAGCCCGCACCACATGTTCACCACCCGCCCGGAAATTCTCGGCACCTTCGGTGTCGTTGCCTCCACCCACTGGCTGGCCAGCGCCACCGGCATGGCGATCCTGGAAAAGGGCGGCAACGCCTTCGACGCCGGCGTGGCGACCGGCTTCGCCCTGCAGGTCGTGGAACCGCATCTGAACGGTCCGGGCGGCGAGGTGCCGATCCTCCTGTATGACCGCAAGGTCGGCGCGATGGAGGTGATCTGCGGCCAGGGCGTCTCTCCCGCCGCTGCCACAATGGACTATTACCGCTCGCTGGGATTCGACCTGGTGCCCGGTACCGGCCTGCTGGCCGCCACCGTGCCTGGCGCCTTCGATGCCTGGATGCTGATGCTGCGCGACCACGGCACGATGACGCTGGAGGAGGTGCTGACCCCTGCCATCGCGATGGCGGAGAATGGCTATCCGGTGGTGCCGAACATCACCAAGACGGTGGATACGGTGCGCGAGCTGTTCGCCACCGAATGGACCACCTCCGCCGCGCTTTATCTGAAGGACGGCAAAGCGCCGCAGCCGGGCAGCATCTTCCGCAATGTGAAGATGGCGGAGATGTACAAGCGCGTGCTGGCCGAGGCGAAGGCCGCCGGCGGCGACCGCGTGAAGCAGATCGAGGCGGCGCGCGCCACCTGGTACAAGGGCTTCGTGGCCGAGGCCATCGAGAAATTCTGCGCCTCGACCGCCGCGATCGACGATTCCGGCCGGCGCAACAAGGGCATCCTGACCGCCGAGGACATGGCGTCCTGGCAGGCGAACAAGGAGAAGCCGACGACTATCGACTATGGCCGCTATACGGTCGGCGTCATTCCGCCCTGGAGCCAGGGGCCGGTGCTGGCGCAGCAGCTGGCCCTCCTGAAGGGCTACGACCTCGACAAGACCGACCCGACCGGCCCGGACTTCCTGCATCTGTTCATCGAGACGATGAAGCTGGCGATGGCCGACCGCGAGGCGTTCTACGCCGATTCGGCGCAGGTCGAGGTGCCGATGGAGGCGCTGCTGTCGGAGCCTTACAACGCCGAACGCCGCAAGCTGATCGGCGATACCGCCTCGAAGGAGCCGCTGCCGGGCAGCGTGCCGGGCCTCACCCGCTGGATGGATACGGAGGCGCACAAGCGCCTGGGCCGCGCGCCGGAATACGCCAAATTCTCCATCGGCGAGCCGACCGTGCGACGCGACGGCAACACTGCGGGCGATACCTGCCATTTCGACATCATCGACCGCTGGGGCAACATGGTTTCCGCCACGCCCAGCGGCGGCTGGCTGCAATCCAGCCCGACCATCCCGGAACTGGGCTTCTGCCTCACCAACCGCATGCAGATGTTCTGGCTGAACGAGCAGTCGGCCGCCGCGCTGGCGCCGAAGCGCCGGCCGCGCACCACGCTGACCGCCAACATGGCGCTGCGCGATGGCGAGCCCTACATGGCCTTCGGCACGCCGGGCGGCGACCAGCAGCCGCAATGGTCCGCGCTGCTGTTCCTGCATCACGCGCATCACGGCATGAACCTGCAGGAATCCATCGACTGCCCGGCGCTGCATGTCGATCATCTGGTGAATTCCTTCTGGCCGCGCGCGGCGAAGTGGAACCATGTCCAGGTCGAGGGCCGGATTCCGGCGGCGACGGTCGAGGAACTGCGCCGGCGCGGGCATGAAGTCACCGTGGGCGGCGACTGGTCGGAAGGCCGGCTGACGGCGGCAGCACAGACGGACGGGCTGGTGAAGGCAGCCGCCAATCCGCGCGGCATGCAGGGTTATGCCGTCGGTCGCTGAGCCGAAATTGCAGGGGTAAAATTGGCGGACAGGGCGGTCGCTAGCGATTGCCTTGCCTGTGCCCTTCGCGGATACTGGCCGTAATCATAATACGGCTATAGCGAGACCATCCGATGGCGGCGACGAGTAATCCCGCGCTTGCCCTGCTTGCGAAGAGCATCGCCGATGTGGTGGGTGCCAACAGCGAGCTGTATCGCGACGTGCTGCGCGCCGTCGAATCGGACGAGTATGTGGACATCATGCTGGCGCAGGCCTCCTTCGACACGCTGTCCGGCGAGATCAAGCGGGAGATATCGGATCGCGTGGACGATCTTGTCGCCCAGTATCTGGCCAAGGGGCAGTCGGTGGAGGAGATGGCGGAAGCACTGGCAGAAGACCTGCCGGACGGCATGGCTTGATAATGCTGAAGCCTGTATCCTGACCCCATGAGCGATGAACTCGGTACCGAGGCTGGCGGCGCGCCGGAAGTAAAGAAGCTTCCGGTCGGCAAGCTGATCCTGCTGATCCTGCTGCCCATTCTGCTGATCGTGGGCGCTGCGGCGGGGCTGTTCCTCACCGGCATGATCGGCGGCAAGAAGACGGCGGCGCCCACCGCTACTCAGGAAGCCCCGCCACCGCCCAAGCTGAGCGGCGGGCACTACACGTCGCTTTCGGATTTCATCCTGACGCTGCGGACCGAAAACGGCGAGCCGAGGGTCGTGATGGTGACGATCAGCCTGCAGCTCAGCAGCCAGGAACAGAACGCCATCGTGAAGGCGGGCGATGCGCGGCTGCGCGATTCCATCAACATGCTGCTGAGCGAGCAGCCGTTGCAGAATTATTCCGACCCGAGCCAGCTGAACAATCTGCGCAGCAAGCTGGCCGAGGAGATCAAGCGGGTCCTGCCGAATCTCAATCTTCTGGGCGTGCACCTGACCCGGGTTCGGGTGCAGTAGCGCTTAGGGCTTCATCCCCCTCAGGGCTTCATCTCATAGGTGATCCACATGCTGCGCGTCGCCTTGCGGTCATAGACGCCGCGTGCCCGGTAGTTATTGTCGGCGGTGATCCAGCGGATGACCGGCCAGCCGCGCTCCGCGGCAATCGCGTTCAGCGCGTCCAGCAGCTTGTCGGCAGCGCCGCTGCCGCGCACATCGGGATCGACGAACAGATCGTCCAGGAAACCGGCATAGGCGCCGCGCAGCGGGCTCGGCATGGCGCGGAAATGGGCGAGGCCAATCACACGACCGGTGGCATCGCGGGCGACCAGCGCCTCCTGCACATGGTCGGCATCGTGCAGCCAGCCCCAGACACGCTCCGCCGTCTTGTCCGTCATCGGCATCTTGTAGAAGGCGGCATAGCCATTATAGAGCCGGCGCCAGTCGGCCTTGTCGCTGTCCTTCAGGCGGTCGATGGTCACGGACATTTCGCATTCTCCCTTGGCTGGAGCAGGCACGCTAGCGCCCGGCAAACACAGGGAAAAGCCCTAGTTTGTCACCGCGACAAAGCGGATGCCCCGGCTGCGCCCGGCATTCAGGGTGAAGCCGGTGATGCGTCCGTCCTTCCGCTGGAAGCGCAGCGCGTCGCGGAATTGCGCACCGAACCAGCCGATCCGCGCGGTCAGCAGGTCGGGACGGGTGGGGTCCAGCGGACAGGGCAGTGCTGGTCCGCGCGGTCCTTCGATGCGCACGGCAAGCCCGTCGCCGGTGCGTTCGATCACCCAGTCGCTCATCAGCTCGGCGCTGCGGTAGCGGCCGGCATAGTCGCCAAGATTTTCAGCACCGGTCGGGCCGGAGGCGACCGGCCGGTAGGTTTCAACGCCGCCATCGACGCGGGTCAGGCGGATGCTGAGGGAAGGCGCCTCCGCGATCTCGGCCGAGACGACGTCATAGCCGCCCTGGAACACTGTATAGGCCGTGCCGCCATCGCTGTTGGCCAGGGTGAAGGGCGTGCCGAAACGGGTGGCCCCCAGCCGGCCCTCGACATCGCTGAGGGTAAGGGCGGCGCCCGACTCCTCATCGACATAGGGGCCGGCTTTCGCCAGCCGGCTGACCAGCGCCGGATCAGGCAGGGCGAGCGGCGGTTCCGGGAAGTCGATTCCGGGCACGAGATCGGCCACCAGCCGCGTGGTTAGATAGGCATTCACCCCCAGCGAATTAGACAGGCAGATGATGCTCAGCCGACGTTCCGGGATATGCAGGATGTTGGAGGTGAAGCCGGGCAGCAGGCCGCTATGCCCAAGTGCGGACAGGCCGCGATAGCGCTCCACCATGAAGCCATAGCCATAACGGGCATGGCCGCCGCCGGTCAGCGGCACCGGATCGGCGAGATGGAGGAGGGGGTCGAGGTCAGGATATGTCCCGCTTCCCCAGATGCCGGTCCAGCGGATCATGTCCTCCAGCGAGGACACCATGCCGCCTTCGCCGCACAGCTCGAAGCCGCTGCCGGTGCGCCACAGCGCGCCCTCGACCGGCGCATAGCCCTGGGCGCGGCGCGGGAAAGGCTCGACATCGAAGGGCAGCAGGGCGGTCGAGGCCATCCCCAGCGGCCTGAAGATGCGGGCATCGAGAAAAGCGCGCAGGCTCATGCCCGACAGCCGCTCGATCAGGATGCTCAGCAGCACATAGCCGGCATTGGAATAGAGATAGGCACTGCCGGGCGGGAAGTTGGTGGCTTCCTGCCGCAGGATGATGGCCAGCATTTCTGCGACACTGCGCCGGTCCATCAGTGTGATGCCGGTCAGGCGGAAGGCCTCCAGCGAATCGCGCAGCCCGCCGGTACTGCTCATCAGATGGCGGATGCGCAGCGGCGCGCCATAATCCGGCAGTTCCGGCAGGTGCCGGCGCACCTCGTCCTCGACCGACAGCTTGCCGTCCCGCGCCAGCAGCAGCACGGCGAGGCAGGTAAACTGCTTGGAGATGGAGGCGATTCGGAACACCGTGTCCGCTGCGTTCGGCACGTCCAGCTCGACATGGGCAAGGCCATAGCCGCGCTGGTGCAGCACTTCGCCGTCCCGGACGATGGCGACGGCGCAGCCGGGCGAGCCCGGCCGCGTCCATCGTTCGAGAAGGGCGTCAACCGCCGCGATCATGACGTGACGCCCTTTCCGGTTTCGGTCTTATTCGTCGAGCAACTGGCCGACCATGCGCAGGCGGGAATTGTCGATATGGCTGCGCATGGCGTTGCGGGCCGCACCGGGATTGCGCTTCTCGATCGCCTTGTAGATTCGGGAATGCTCGGCCCGGACGATATCCATGGGTTCGCTGCGCAGCTTGGAGAGCTGCCGGGCGAGCTTGATGCCGTCGCGTGCCGTGGTGTGCAGCATGTGCAGCGTCTTCACATACAGCGCGTTCTTGGTGGCGGTGGCGATGGCCATGTGGAAGCTGAAATCGGCTTCCGCGCCTTCCTCGTCATCGCCAGTGCCCAGATAATTGTTGAAGAACTCCAGCGCCTTCTCGATGGCGACCAGATCGTCCTTTTCCCGGCGCTTGGCGGCGAGATAGGCGGCCTCGCCCTCCAGCGCCAGCCGCAGCTCGTAGCAGCGCAGCAGCTCGGCCAGCACGCCTGACGGCGCGAGGCGCACCAGCTCCGGCGTCGGCTTCGACATGACATAGGTGCCCGAGCCGCGCCGTGAGGCGATCACATTGTCGGCCCGGAGGCGCGACAGCGCCTCGCGCACCACCGGCCGCGAGACCGAGAAGAGCTGACAGAGCTGCGCCTCGGACGGCAGCTTCTCGCCGACATCCAGCGAGCCGTTCACGATATGCAGCATGATCTGTTCGTAGAGCTGATCGGCCAGCTTGCTCTGGCGGACCGGTGCCACCGCCACGAAATCGATCATGGTGGCGCCGCCGGAAAGAGTGCTGGTCTTACCCGACAGCGAACTGGTCTTGTTCCTCGCCTGTGCAGTTTCCATGCAAATTCCAACCCCTAATTTTTATTTGTATAGCTTGATGACATTAGCCTACCACACTTATAGGTATGGCAGGGAGCGCGGAAGAAAAGCTCCCGGAAAAATAGTGCGGGAAAATAAGATACCATGATTGATAAGAGAGTGGTGACGCTGGCCGAAGCCGTCGCGGGGATCAAGGACGGCTCGACGCTTCTGATCGGCGGATTCGGGTCAGCCGGTGCACCGACCGAACTGATTCATGCCGTTATCGACCAGGGCGCCCGGGATCTGGTTGTGGTCTCCAACAATGCCGGTGTCGGGACCGAGGGGCTGGCGGCGCTGATGGCGGCGCGCCGGGTCCGGCGCATCGTCTGTTCCTATCCGCGCAGCGGCGGTTCGGTCGTGTTCGACGAGCTGTACGCCAAGGGCGAGATCGAGCTGGAACTGCTGCCGCAGGGCACGATCAGCGAGCGGCTGCGCTGCGCGGCGGCGGGCCTCGGCGGCTATTACTCGCCGGTTGGTGTCGGTACCAAGCTGGCCGAGGGCAAGGAACTGCGCGAGATCGACGGCCGCACCTATGTGCTGGAAATGCCGTTGCGCGGCGATGTGGCGTTGATCAATGCGCACCGGGCGGATCGCTGGGGCAACCTGATCTACCGCCTGTCCTCGCGCAATTTCGCGCCCGACATGGCGATGGCGGCGGATTTGACCATCGTGCAGGCGGAAGGTTTCGTCGAACTGGGTGATCTCGACCCGGACAATATCCATACGCCCGGCATCTTCGTTGACCGGGTGGTGAAGGTGGAGAAGAAGGCATGAGCAGCATGACCGAGAGCGTGGCGCGGCTCAGCCGCCGGCAGATTGCCTGGCGCGCGGCACAGGACATCGAGAATGGCTGGTATGTGAATCTCGGCATCGGCCTGCCGACGCTGGCGGCCAGCTATGTGCCGGACGGGCGGGAGATCGTGTTCCACAGTGAGAACGGGTTGCTGGGCGTCGGTGCCTATCCGAAGCCGGGCGAGGAAGACCCGGACCTTATCAATGCCACCAAGGAATATGTGACCCTGGCCAAGGGCGCCTCGGTGTTCAAGCATTCCGATTCCTTCACCATGATCCGCGGCGGCCATCTGGACCTCGCGCTGCTGGGCGCCTTCGAGGTCTCGGTGAAGGGCGACCTCGCCAACTGGACGACAGAAGACCCGAACTTTCCGCCCGGCGTCGGCGGGGCAATGGACCTGGCGGTCGGGGCCAAGCGCATCCGCGTGCTGATGGAACACACCACCCGCAAGGGCGAGCCGAAGATCCGCAAGGCCTGCCAGTATCCGCTGACCGCCTCGTCGGTGGTGAAGCGGCTCTATACCGATCTTGCCGTCATCGATGTGACGGAGGAGGGGCTGCTGGTCGTCGAGATGGCCGAGGGGCTGACGCGTGACGCGCTGCAGGAAGTTACCGAGGCGCCGCTGACCTATGCCGCCACTGTTGGCGTGCTGAAGGCGCCGGCAGTTTCGTAAGCGGCTTTTCCGTCAAAGAAAAAGGCCCGCACCGGTATTCCGGGGCGGGCCTTTTCGTTAGCTGGTGAGGATTACTTGGCGTCTTCGGCCAGGGTCATCTTCACGATCTTGTCCGGGTCTGCCGGCGGCTCGCCGCGCTTGATCTTGTCCACGAACTCCATGCCTTCGACCACCTGGCCCCAGACGGTGTACTGGCCGTTCAGGAAGGGGGCGGGCTTGAAGCAGATGAAGAACTGGCTGTCGCCGCTGTCCGGGTTCTGAGAGCGGGCCATGCCGACAGTGCCGCGCTCGAACGGCGCGCTGTTGAATTCCGCCGGGATCTTCTTGCCGCTGCCGCCCCGGCCGGTGCCGGTGGGGTCGCCGGTCTGGGCCATGAAGCCCTCGATCACGCGGTGAAAGACGATGCCGTCATAGAAGCCGGCGCGGACCAGCTCCTTGATGCGGGCGACGTGCTTGGGCGCGAGGTCGGGCTTCAACTCGATGACGACGCGGCCGTATTCGAGGTCGAGATAGAGCATGTTTTCCATTTTGGCGGCTTCTGATTGGCTGGTTCCCGTGAAGAGGATGCCGAGGGCCATCAGGGCCGCCGCGGCGAGGGTCTTCAGGCGAGTCATGACGATGTCCTGTCCTTGATCCAGCGTTACGGTACGGGTTCGCCGCTCACCTTAAGCGGGTGGGGCCGGAATCGAAAGCCTCAAAGCGCAAGCAACAGGGCGTATCGCTACTGGCGGCGGCGTTCCACCGTCACGCCGACCGAGGCGGCCTGGTCGATGACGTCCAGCTTCTCCACCGTGATCCGCGTGGCCAGCACGCGCCTGTCTTCCAGCCCGTGCCGCGCGATGCGGTCGGCGACGGTCTCGATCAGGTTGACATGGCCCTCGGCCAGGATCGCCTCGATGCTCTTCACCAGCGTGTGATAGCAGAACACGTTTTCCAGCCGGTCCCCGGCCGTGGCGATGGTATCGACGCATTCCAGTTCGAGATTGAGGCGCAGCCGCTGCCGCTTACCCTTCTCGCTCTCATACACGCCGACTTCGGCTTCAAGGACGAGGTCGCGCACGAAGATTCGGTACAATACTGATAATCAAGCATGTCTTGAATGCATGCGGGTAATGACTTTTCAAACGTCGGAATAGCCCTTGGCGCGCGCGGGAACAATGGTCGCCGCTTCGGGCCTGTCCGGCGTCGTCGGCATGCCGCTCTTTGCGACAGAGTCTCTTAAATGCTTGTTAACTTGTTCAGGCTATACAAAGCTTCGAACAGCGCGGCGGAATAAGAAGATGCTTCTGGATATGACCGTTTCCATGCCGATGACACTCCCTCGCAGCGATATGCTGCTCGAAGTTCTCGTTGGGCTGGCCGTGCTCCTGCAGCAGTGCCGCAACCAGAAGCCTGAGATTTCGGCTCTGGTATCCGATATCGAGAAATCCATCGAGCAGCTGCGCACTACGGGCGCCTGAATACGGGCGCCTGATCGCCGCTTCTCTCCGGACGGGTCAGGCCTTGCCGGAGGTGTCGATGCCGCGCTGGCGGCAATAACGCTCCAGCTCTGACAGCACTTTCTGGCGGTTCCGCCCGCCATTGGCCTGGGCCTGCTCCAGCATGGCGACGGCGAGGCTGGGCTTCTGCGGCATGCCCATCTGATGCCGCACCAGCCGCTCGGCGGTTTCCAGCACCTGCGGATCGGCTTTGCTGCGCGCCGCGCGCACCTGCCGCAGGGCGGCTTCCAGCACTTTCGGGTCCTTCGCCATCGGCATCCCATCCTGTATCGCCCGGGCCGCGACCGTGCGGCTGGACCTTTTTCCATTCAGCTTTCATCATACCCCGAGGGTGCCGGGCAGGCCAGTCCGACAGGCCGGCCAGCCGCCCCCCCTGTATGGCGAGTGGCAACTTCATGCTGATGTCCCTGCTGCGAAAGGTCCGCCGACCGGCGCCAGCTGTTGAGCGCCGCAACGGCATCTTCTGCTGCCGCTGCGACCGCCCCGCCGTGGTCAGCTTCGGGCTGGACGAAGCGGGGGCGCAGCGCTTTGCGCGCGGCTATCGCACCTATGTCGCCTCCGGGGAGCGCGAGGTGCTGTTGCCCTTCTGTGCCGACCATTTCGAGGAGGCGGCGCTTTCCTGGCCCGGCCTGATCGCACAGCCGGTGCAGCCGCTGCCGATCCGCTGGCGCGAAGGGGTGGCCGCCATCGCCTGGGTGAAGCACCGGCTGGACGATCCTGCCGTCCGCCGCAAGGCGTTGCGCGGGCTGGCGCGCAAGCTGCGCCCGGCCCGTCCTGCCACAGCCGTGGGGAAAGAGCATGAAGTCATGCTGCGCCGCTTCCTGGCGGAGCGTCGGCGAGACCATCGTTAAGCACCTTCGCTAAACGCCCCTCACTAAACGCATGGCCCTCCAGCGAAAAACCGCTATTCGAGGGGGGCATGGCTATGATACATGCATATCAGTTTTAACAGCTGAACGAGTCCGGCCATGACGGCTGACCTGCGACGACGACGTACGACCTGCCCGACCGCGTTTGCGGCCGGCGCAGCCGCGTCGCCTGGTCACCGCCGGAGGGCCCGTCTGTAGGCATCCCTCCGCCCGGAGCAGGCGATGCGGTCCACTGACTGACCGACACCCTGATTCCGGGATTTTTTAGAGATGCAGATCGTTCACGAGCGGCCGGGCGACGCCGCGCTAATCGACGCCCTTCTGGATACCGCCTTCGGTCCGGGCCGGACCACCAAGACCGTGTACAAGCTGCGCGAGGGCGTGCCGCACGACCCGTCGCTGGCCTTTGTCGCGCTGGAGGACGGGCAGCTGCGCGGCTCCATCCGTTATTGGCCGCTGCTGCTGGGCGAGGCGCGCGTGCTGTCCGTCATGCTCGGCCCGCTGGCGGTCGATCCGGCCTATAAGGGGCAGGGCTATGGCAAGGCGCTGATGCGCCATTCGCTGGCCCATGCCGCCAGCCTCGGCCATCGCTCGGTGATCCTGGTCGGCGACCCGGAATATTACAATCCGTTCGGCTTCACGCGAGAGAAAGCGCTGGGCCTGCAACTGCCCGGCCCGGTCGAGGAGCGGCGGTTCCTGGGGCTGGAGCTGGTGCCGGGCGCGCTGGACGGCGTGACGGGCATGATCCATCCGGCGCTGCCGGCGGCCCCGCAGATCCGGAGGGGTGTTCGCCGGTACGCTGCGTAACCGTGCCGGGTGATAGCGGCCATGCCGAAACGGGTGGCTGGCGCCGCTTGACCGGACCGATTGGACCGGCAAGCATGGGGCCAGCCAACCAAACGCCACCAACCATACACAGGGCAGGGACGCACCATGGCGGTTATCAGCTACCTCACCAAGATCCAGTTCGACTTCGGCGCCATCAAGCTGCTGGCGGACGAGATGAAGGCGCTCGGCATAAAGCGGCCGCTTATCGTCACCGACAAGGGGCTGGTGAAGACCGGCATCCTGGATACGATCCGCGCCAACATCCCGAACGAGTTCGACGTCTCGGTGTTCGACGGCACGCCGGAAAACCCGACCGAGGCGGCGACCTGGGAGGCGCTGAACATCTACAAGGAGAATGGCTGCGACGGCATCATCGCGGTCGGCGGCGGTTCCTCCATGGACCTGGCCAAGGGTGTGCGCCTGCTGGCGACGCATGAGGGGCCGCTGTCGCAATATGCGATGGTGGAAGGCGGCGTTGCCCGCATCCGCCCGGACGTCTCCAAGCTGATCGCGGTCGCCACCACCTCGGGCACCGGCTCCGAGGTCGGGCGCGGCGCCGTCATCGTGCTGGAGGATGGCCGCAAGCTCGCCCTCGTCAGCCCCTATCTGATCCCCAATGTGGCGATCAACGATCCGGAGCTGACGCTCGGCCTGCCGCCCGTGCTGACCGCCGGCACCGGCATGGACGCGATCACCCACTGCATCGAGACCTTCCTGTCGCTGGCGGTGAACCCGCCGGCCGACGGCATCTCGCTGGAAGGGCTGCGGCTTGCCAGCCGCTCCATCGAGACGGCGGTGAAGGACGGCTCCAACCGGCAGGCGCGCTGGGACATGATGATGGGCTCGATGATGGGCGCCATGAGCTTCCAGAAGGGGCTGGGCGCGGTGCATGCGCTGTCGCACCCGCTGGGCGCGGTGAAGGGCCTGCGCCTGCACCACGGCACGCTGAACGCGGTGTTCCTGCCCGCCGTGCTGCGCTTCAACAAGTCTGTGGTCGGCGACAAGTATCCGCGCGTCGCCCAGGCGATGGGCCTGCCGGAGAACACCGATATCGCCGACGCGATCTCGAAGCTGAACGCGAAGATCGGCATTCCCGCCAGCTTGCGCGAGATGGGCGTGACCGACGATGTGCTGGACGGCATCGCCGTCGCCGCCACCAAGGACCATGCGCACCCGACCAACCCGCGCACGCCGACCGTTGCGGAATACCGCAAGCTGCTCGACGAGGCGATGGCCGGCAACTGAGGAGGGCGGTCTCCAACTCACCATGTCATTCCCGGCCCCAAGCCCCATTGGGTGCCGGGAATCCAGGGTTCAGCCTGCTCGACCGACATCCAGCAAGCGGAAGCCTGGACCCCCGCAATAAATGCGGGGGTGACGGCCAGAGTAGTTGCCCCCATCCAGACAAACAAAAAGGCCGCGTCCCGGGACGCGGCCTTTTCCGTGACGTATGTCCAGCCGGACTAGATCAGCTTCGCGATGGCGCCGGCCGTATCCAGCATGCGGTTGGAGAAGCCCCATTCATTGTCGTACCAGCTCATCACGCGGACCAGCTTCTTGTCGATCACCTTGGTCTCGCCGAGATCGACGGTGGAGCTGTTCGGGCAATGGTTGAAGTCGATGGAGACCAGCTTCTCGGTGTTGGTCGCCAGGATGCCCTTCAGCTTGCCGTCGGCGGCCGCGCTGATCGCCTTGTTCACTTCCTCAACAGTGGTCTCGCGCTTGGCGATGAACTTGAAGTCGATGACAGAGACATTGGCGGTCGGCACGCGGATCGAGGTGCCGTCCAGCTTGCCGGCCAGCTCCGGCAGCACCAGGCCGACGGCCTTGGCCGCACCGGTCGAGGTCGGGATCATCGACATCGCCGCGGCGCGGGCGCGGTGCAGGTCCTTGTGCAGCGTATCGACCGTGTTCTGGTCGCCGGTATAGGCATGCACCGTGGTCATGAAGCCGGATTCGACGCCGATCGCCTCATGCATCACCGCCGCGACCGGAGCCAGGCAGTTGGTGGTGCAGGACGCGTTGGAGACGATGACATGGTCCTTGGTCAGCTTGTCGTGGTTCACGCCATAGACGACCGTGATGTCGGCACCGGTGGCCGGGGCGGAGATCAGCACCCGCTTGGCGCCGGCCGTCAGGTGCATCGAGGCCTTCTCCTTGTCGGTGAAGATGCCGGTGCACTCGAAGGCGATATCGACGCCAAGGTCCTTCCACGGCAGCTTCGACGGGTCGCGCTCGGCGGTCACCTTGATCTTGCCAGTGCCGAGATCCATCCAGTCCTCGCCGGTGGTCACGGTGCCGGGGAAGCGGCCATGCACCGAATCGTAGCGCAGGAGATGCGCATTCGCTTCGACCGGGCCCAGATCGTTGATCGCCACGACCTGCAGGTCCTTGCGGCCGCTTTCATGCAGGGCGCGAAGCACCAGGCGGCCGATGCGCCCGAAACCGTTGATTGCCACACGAGTAGCCATTTATTCCTCCAAAACGCGAACGGGTAGGGGTTCGTCTTCTAGATACGGGCTTTCGCCGCTGCGACAACCGCTTCCGCGGTAATGCCGAAATGCTTGTACAGCTGGGGTGCCGGGGCGGAGGCGCCGAAGCCGGTCATGCCGATGAAGCAACCCTTCTCGCCCAGATAACGTTCCCAGCCGAAGCCGATGGCGGCCTCGACCGCGATGCGCGGGCACTCGCCCAGCACCTGCTTGCGGTAGGCCTCATCCTGCTGGTCAAACAGCTCGCAGCACGGCATGGAGACGACGGCGGCAGCGATGCCGTCAGCCTTCAGCGCGTCGCGGGCGGCCAGCGCGATCTCCACCTCGGAGCCGGTGGCGATCAGCGTCACCTGACGCTTGCCTTCGGCCTCGGCCAGCACATAGCCGCCCTTGGCCGACAGGTTCTCCGCGGTGTGCGTGGTGCGCACGGTCGGCAGGCCCTGGCGGGTCAGGCTGATGACCGAGGGCGTGCCCTCGCTCTGCAGCGCGATCTGCCAGCACTCGGCGGTTTCCACCGTGTCGGCCGGGCGGAATACATAGAGGTTCGGCATGGCGCGCAGCGCGGCCAGATGCTCGACTGGCTGATGCGTCGGGCCGTCCTCGCCGAGGCCGATGGAATCATGCGTCATGATGTAGATGACGCGCAGCCCCATCAGCGCCGACAGGCGGATCGCCGGGCGGCAGTAATCGGTGAACACCATGAAGGTGCCGCCGAACGGGATCACGCCGCCATGCAGCGCCAGGCCGTTCATCGCCGCGGCCATGCCATGCTCGCGGATGCCGTAATGGATATAGCTGCCGGCATAGTCGCCGACCTTGATGATGGCGGCTTCCTTGGCCTTGGTGTTGTTCGAGCCGGTCAGGTCGGCGGAACCGCCGATCAGTTCCGGCAGCACCGGGGCCAGCGCGTCGATCACATGCTGCGAGGACATGCGGGTCGCGACCTTCGGCTTCTGCTCGGCGGTCTGCTTCTTGAAGGCTTCCACCGCCTGCTCGAAGCCGGCGGGCAGGCGCCCGGCCAGCACGCGCTCCAGCTCCTCGCGCTTCTCGCTGCCCAGCTCGTCCACGCGCTCCTGCCAACCCTTGTGGGCGGCGGCGCCCTGCTGGCCGATGGCGCGCCAGGCGGTCAGGATGTCCTCGGGAATCTCGAAGGGCGGATGGTTCCAGCCCAGCGCCGCACGGGTGCCCTCGATCTCCTCCGCGCCCAGCGGTGAGCCGTGGGTGGAAGCGCTGCCCTGCTTCTTCGGCGCGCCATAGCCGATGATCGTCTTGCAGGCGATCAGCGACGGCGTGTCGGTCTTGCGCGCCTTGGCGATGGCGGCCTCAATGGCGGCCGGGTCGTGGCCGTCAATGGCCTGCACGTCCCAGCCGGCGGCCTTGAAGCGGCCCTGCTGGTCCTCCGAGGTGGTCAGGCTGGTCGGCCCGTCGATGGAAATGCCGTTATCGTCGAACAGCACGATCAGCTTGCCGAGCTTCAGATGCCCGGCCAGCGTGATCGCCTCCTGGCTGATGCCCTCCATCAGGCAGCCATCGCCGGCGATGACATAGGTGTAGTGATCGCCGATGGGGTCGCCGAAGCGGGCATTCAGGATGCGCTCGCC
>NZ_JAKUSO010000037.1:0-35550 GCF_022449305.1 Oceanibaculum sp.
TGTCGAGGATCGCCGAAGGCATGAAGAAGGGGTCATTGGCGGTCCAGCCATTCTCGTCCACCTCGCGGCTGACCAGCGCCGCTGCCGCCGCTATGGCATTGCTGCCGCACTCGGCTACGTTCTGCGGGACGAAATCCGGATCGGCGTCGATCTTGTTGATGATCGCCGCCCCCGCCCCGTAATAGAGCAGGACAAGGACGATCAGCACCCCCAGGCTGCGCGCCAGCGGGATACGGCGCAGCCACTGCGTCACCCGGCGGCGCGGCGCGGAATATTCGTCATAGGGGAACTCGTCCCGCGTCTCGTTGCCCGACATACTCTGGTCCTGCTTAATTTCCGGATCATCGACAGATAGGTACGCGCGGCCCGAAAGTCAGCCTGCCGTCTGTAATGCCTGCCTTGATCAGTCCGTGCGCCCGACGCCTTCCTCCGCCGCCAGGCGCTCACGCCGGCGCTGTTTCTTCATCCACAGCGGCGCACCGAACACCGGTTCCGGCAGCGGCTCCGCCGGTCCGCCCGGCATGGTGGGGCGTGGCGCGAAACGGCCTAGGCTGATCAGCCGGTCATACATCACGATGGCGCCGGCAATGCCGACATTGACGCAGAACTTCATCGGTATCTGCACCACATAATCGCACAGCCCGACAATCTGCGGGTCCAGGCTGTTGCGCTCCGGCCCCAGAATATAGGCGGCCTGGCGCGGATGGCGGAAACTCGGTAACGCCACCGCCTCCTCCACCAGCTCCACCCCGACCAGCGTACAGCCATCCGGCAGGCGGAAATCGCGCGGGCCATCGAACCGGTAATAGGGAAGATTGCGCAAGGTATTCGATGTGTCGCTCTGGTTCAGCTTCTTGCGGTCGTAGGATTCGCCCACGGTAAAGACGAAGCTGGCGCCGAAGGCGTGCGCGGTGCGGAACAGCGTCCCCGCGTTCTGCGCCTTGCTCAAGCCCTGAACGCCGATGGCGAAATAGCCTTTCATGACCTCTCCTTTTCCTTCCCTCCTGCTTGCCAGCGCCGGGGCGGCAGGGCAAGGTTGCCGGCATCGGAGTTCCCACCAGCCTTTTTTTTTGCGGATGCCCCCAATGACAGAAGAAATCCTCCGCGTCCAGACCAACACCGCCGGCAGCGGCAGCGCCGCGCCCATCGCCGTCGAGGTGACGCGCGGCGGCATGGTCGAGAGCTTCCACCGGGTCATCGCCGCCGTGGCGGACGCCTCGGGCAGCCTGCGCCATGCCTGGGGCGATGCCGGAAGGCTGGTCTATGGCCGCTCCGCGATCAAGCCGCTACAGGCGATCCCCTTCGTGGAAAGCGGCGCCGCCGATGCCTATGGGCTGGCCGACCGCCATATCTCGCTGTCCTGCGCCTCGCACAGCGGCGAGACGATGCATACGGAGACGGTGGATGCCTGGCTGTCGCAGCTTGGCCTCGGCAATAACGATCTGGAATGCGGCAACCAGATGCCGAGCCACGAGCCGACCGCGCATGCGATGATCCGCAAGGGCGAGAGTGCCTGCCGCATCCACAACAATTGCTCGGGCAAGCATTGCGGCTTCCTGTCCACGGCAAAGCATCTGGGCGAGCCGACCAGGGGCTATACAAGCGCCGACCATCCGGTGCAGCAGCGCCTCATCAGGATCTGCGAGGAGCTGGGCGGCGAGGATCTGTCCGCCACCCCGCGCGGCATCGATGGCTGCGGTATCCCGGTCTTCGGCATGTCGCTGAAGGCGATGGCGGTGGCGATGGCGCGCATGGCCGACCCGGCGGAACTCTCCGCCAAACGGCGGGAAGCGATCCTGCGTATCCGCAAGGCAGTTGCCGCCGAGCCGCTGATGATCGCCGGCACCGGCCGCTTCGGCAGCCTCGTGCTCCAGCAGCTGGGCGAGCGCATCCTGCTGAAGACCGGCGCGGAAGGCGTCTATACCGCCGCCCTGCCGGAACTTGGCCTTGGCATCGCGCTGAAGGTGGATGACGGCAATGGCCGCGCCTCCACCGTGGCACTGGGCTGGATCCTGACTCAGCTCGGTGTGCTGAAGCAGGCTGATCGGGATGCGCTGGCCAATCAGCTCACCGTTCCCGTCACCAACTGGGAAGGTGTCGGCTGCGGCACGATCCGCCCGGCGCCGGACCTCAGCCTGTAGATCAGACGCCGACCTCGCGCAGATAATAGATCAGGTCGATGGAGGGCGGCTCTGCCCCCTCCATCCCGATCATGTGATGCACCTGCCCGCGATGGTGGGTCTGGTGGTTGAACACATGCCCCAGCACCAGCCGCACCGGCATGGTGAAGGTCTCGCCGCGTGTGTTGGTATAGCTGAGGTCGCCGGCAAGATAGTCCGGTGTCATCGCCGCGATGAAATCGACGAAGGTCTGGTCCTGCGCCGCCCGCGCCGCCTTCAGCGCGTCGAAATCCGGGTACGGCACCTCGTCCAGCCTGTAGCGGTAAGCCGGCTGGCCGGGAAAGCGTGACAGCCACAGCCGGTCGCCAACCATGATGTGGTTCAGCGTATGGTGGATGGACCCGAAGAAGCCCTGCCGGTCGGCGCGCCGGGCGGCGTCTCCCAGCGCCTCTGCCGCGGCGTAGAGCTTCCCGTTCGCCCAGCAATTATAGGCCGCCAGCGTCGCGAAATAGGCCTTGTCGGTCATTGTCCCCTCTCCTTGCTGCCGCGCAGCGCATCCGCCGTGTAGAGCGCAAGGCCGGCCCAGATGCAGCCGAACGTCACCATATGCGCTGGCGTGAACTCCTCCCCGAACAGCAGCACCGCCAGCAGGAACTGCCCGGTCGGCGCCACATATTGCAGGATGCCGACCGTGGACAGCTTAAGGCGCCGCGCCGCTGCATTGAACCACAGCAGCGGCAGCAGCGTGACCAGCCCCGCCGCCACCAGCAGCAGGTCGGTGGCAAGGTCAATGGCGCCGAAGCTGCCGGCACTGCCCAGCCAGAAGATATAGCCGAGCGCAAAGGGCGTCAGCGCCACCGCCTCGACCGACAGGCCGCTGATGGCATCGACCGGCACCAGCTTGCGGATCAGCCCATAGAAACCGAAGGAAAAGCCCAGGAACAGCGCGATCAACGGCACCTCGCCCGCCGCACCGATCATGACAGCCACGCCGATGGTGGCCAGCGCCACGGCGGCGATCTGCGCCGGGCGCAGCCTTTCCTTCAGGAACAGCATGCCCAGCAGCACATTCACCAGCGGGTTGATGTAATAGCCGAGGCTGGCCTGCGGCACCTGCCCGCTGTTCACCGCAACGATGTAGGTGAACCAGTTGGAGGACAGAATCGCCGCCGACAGCAGCAACGGCAGGAACAGTCGCCAGGATGTCAGCGCCGTCACGACGCCGCGCCAGCGGCGCAGGAGCCCGATCAGCAGCAGCAGGAAGACCGCCGACCAGGCGATGCGGTGCGCCAGAATCTCCGCCGGGGCCACATGCGCCACCAGCTTGAAGTAGATCGGCGCCACGCCCCAGAACAGGAAGGCCGCCAGCCCGTAGCAGACACCGATCAGCGCCTCGCGGCGTGCCACGGCATCGTGCACAGCGCTGGCGCCGGATACGGACTTAACGGTCATTGGGAAACTTTCCAGAACAGGCGGACACCGGCCGCCGCCCTATCGGCAAGGGCAGCGGCCGGATCAGGAAGACCGCACCATAGACGTTAGCGGATCATCCAGAAAGTGGGGCCGTTTACACGGTCCAACTCGGCGCGGCTGAGGCCGACATCACGCAGCTGGCGGTCGTCCAGCTCCCGCAGATCATAGCGGTGGGCGGCGCGGGCCTGCGCATCGGCGAGCCAGGCAAGCAGGCCGAAGAAGAAGGTTGAGAGGGACAGGCGCGTCTGCGTCTTCACGGAGGTGTTCAGACACGCCGGCTGCTGCTTCATCGTAAGGGTGGCCATCTCGACTCTCCATCGCATTTGATAAAATGTCTTCATGACACTTTTAGAACGCTTGGCCTTCCTGTCGCTTTGATATTCTTGTGAATTAGCAGATTTCACAAACGACCGTTTTTCATGCACCGATAAATAAAATTTATCTGGTAAAAAAAGCCTCCGGCCGAGGCCGGAGGCAGTGACAGGGTTGGCGAAGCGAAGGGAACCGGCCGTCGGTGAAACCGAGAATAGCCGGCGTTACTGGCGGATGCTTCAGGCCCGCCAGAAGGGTTTTGCGATTTCCGGCGCGATGTCGGCGCGGCTGAGCGCGACATCCTTCAGCCCGCGCTCGTCAAGGCCGGCAAGGTGATGGCGCTGCGTGGCGCGCTCCTGCCAGGCGACCAGCAGATCGACGATACCGACCAGCAGCGCCTTGACCGTGGGTACACCGAACCGGGGCTGGAAGACGGTCTTGCTCCCCATCTGAGGGGCAGCGGCGGAAGACAGCGGGCAGGCAGTATGGGTGGCGGCCATGGCACTCTCCTTGAACGGTCAAATTGTCCTAATGACAATCCGGAACCATCAAATTCCTGACATAACGCCTATATCTGCCTTTTCACCGTGGGCTACAAAGGATAGTTTTTTATCATGGTGATAAGTTTTTATAATACCTGAACGGAGCCACCGAGATGTCCCGCCGCCTGCCGCCGCTGACCGCCGTCCGCGCCTTCGAGGCTGCCGCGCGGCATCTGAGCTTCACCAGGGCCGCCGACGAGCTGCATGTGACGCAGGCGGCAATCAGCCATCAGGTGAAGTCGCTGGAGACCTGGCTGGGCCTGCCGCTGTTCCGGCGCGGCAGCCGCGCCCTGTTCCTGACCGAGGAGGGGCAGAGCTATCTTGCCGTGGCGCGCGACTGTCTCGACCGGCTGGCCGAGGGGACCGGCCGGCTGCTGATGCGCGACCGCGCCGGCCGGCTGACCGTCTCCACCTTCCAGTCCTTCGCCGCGACCTGGCTGGTGCCGCGCCTCGGCCGGTTCCGGGCGGCGCATCCGGATATCGATGTCTGGGTCGCGGCCAACGACAAGATCGTCGACTTCAACCAGGAGGATGTGGATTGCGCGATCCGCTATGGCGCCGGCGGCTGGCCCGGCGTGAAGGCGGTGCGCTTCATGACCGAGAGCGTGTTTCCGGTATGCAGCCCGAAGCTGCTGCAAGGCGCGCATCCGCTGCGCACACCGCAGGACCTGAAGCACCACACGCTGCTGCACGATCATATGAACGAGGATTGGCGAATGTGGCTGCTGGCCGCCGGCATCGATGATGTCGATCCCACGCGCGGCCCCTCCTTCAGCCATTCCAGCATGGTGCTGCAGGCCGCGATGAACGGCCAGGGCGTGGCGCTGGGGCGCAGCCCGCTGGTACGCGACGCGATTGCCGAGGGAACGCTGGTGCAGCCCTTCAAATTCACGCTGAACGCCTATCATTCCTATTTCTTCGTCTGCCCCGAAGCTTCTGCCGAACGGCCGAAGATCGCCGCCTTCCGCGACTGGCTGTTCGCCGAGGCGGAGCGCGACGGCATGCGCATCAAAGAATAGCCGCAAAGGCGCAAGACATCGGCTTGTAACCTTCTGGCGGATATCCCAGAATAACCGTCAATCAAGAACCGACACCAAGGCCGGAGCCCATCATGCGCGACGCCTTCCCGGCGATTCTGGCCATTGTGCTGGGCGTCATGATCCTGCAGCTCGGCAACGGCCTGATCGGCGTGCTGGTGCCGCTGCGCATGGGGCTTGAAGGCCTCTCGCCGACGATGGTCGGCGTCGTTGCCACCTTCTATTCCTTCGGCTTCCTGATCGGCTGCCTGCTGGTGCCGCGCATGGTGCGCGGCATCGGCCATATCCGCACCTTCGCCGTATTCGCCGCCGCCGTCTCCGCCTCGACGCTGGGGCTGACGCTCGGCATCGACTGGGGGCTGTGGGGCGGCCGGCGCGTCCGGAGGGGCCTCTGCATGGCCGGACTGGGCAGCGTCGCCGAGAGCTGGCTCGTCGCCCAGGCGCCACAGCCCATCCGTGGCCGCGTGCTGTCGCTCTACATGATCTCCAACAAGCTGACGCTGGCCGGCGGGCAGATGCTACTGGCCATCGGCGACCCGATGGGCACCGGCTTCTTCCTGCTGATCAGCGTCTGCGCCTCGCTGTCCTTGATCCCGGTGGCGCTGACCCGCGCCGTCACCCCGCCGCCGCCGACTGTCGCCACCATGTCGCTGAAGGAGGTGTATGGCATCGCGCCGGCTGCCCTGATCGGCTGCTTCGCCACCGGCATCATGAATGCCGCCGTCATCGGCATCACGCCGCTCTACGGTTTGCAGATTGGCATGGCCGCCGGCCCCATCGCGGCACTGGTCTCGGTCATGCAGATCGGCAGCCTGCTGGCGCAATGGCCGATGGGCTGGCTGTCCGACCGCATCGACCGGCGTCGGGTGATCGTTGCTGGCCTGCTGGTCGTGCTCGCCGCTTCGCTGGCCATCGCCCTGGTCGGCCCCAGCCTGCCGAACTGGGCGATGTACGGGCTGTTCGCGATCTGGGGGGCAACCGGCCTGTCGGTCTATGCGCTGTGCATCGCGCATGCCAGCGACTTCGCGGAGCCGGGCCAGATGGTGCCGCTGACCAGCACGCTGCTGCTGGCCTGGGCCATCGGCTCCACCATCGGGCCGCTGCTCGCCACGCTGGTGATGGAACTGATCGGCCCCGCCGGCCTGTTCCTCTATGCCGCCGCCATTTCGGGGGCGACCGGCGGTTTCGTCGCCTACCGCATGACCCGCCGAGCCGCCAAGCCGGCCGATCTGCGCGAGAAGTTCGTGAATGTGCCCGCCACCAGCCCGCAGGCGATGAAGCTCGACCCGCGCACCCCGATGGCCGACGACGAATCGGGACCGGGGGTCAAGTAGGCGGGATCAGACCGGACCCGTCGTGCGGAAGCGCAGCTTGGCGGCCAGGATCGCCAGGATCAGCACCGCCGTCACCGCATTCGCCAGGATCAGCGGCAGCGAGCCGAGCGCCAGCCCGTAGCACAGCCACAGCAACACGCCGGCCAGGAACAGCAGCAGCATCAGAAGCGAGACATCGCGCGCCGAGCGGCTGCGCCAGGCCTTCAGCACCTGCGGCAGGAAGGACAGCGTGGTCAGCACGGCGGCGATGCCGCCGACCAGCTCGACGAGATCTGGGGAGAGGACAGGAACGGGCATGGCCCGAACGCTCGCTTGGCAAGGAGGTTACGCAAGAGATTGCGACCGCGCGGGATAGTGCCGCGCCGCCCGGCATCCCGCAAGAGGACAAATGTAACTGCGACGCCGCACCCGCTTGACACGCCAAGGCGGCGCATTAGAGTTGCAGCCCTTTTGCCGCGCTGCGGCAGAAGCCTTTTACAATGCCCTTTCAGCAACCCAAGCGGAACGCGACAGATCATGGTTTCCATCACGCTTCCCGACGGCAGCGTCAAACAGTTCGAAGGCCCGGTCACGGGCGCGGACGTTGCTGCGTCGATCGGCGCCGGCCTGGCAAAGGCCGCGCTCGCCATCAAGGTGAACGGCGACGTGAAGGATCTGGCCAGCACTATCACCGCGGATTCCCGCATCGAGATCGTGACGACCAAGCATCCGGATGCGCTGGAGCTGCTGCGCCATGACGCCGCCCATGTTCTGGCCGAGGCGGCGAAGGAGCTGTATCCCGACGTGCAGGTGACCTTCGGCCCGGCGACGGAAACCGGCTTCTATTACGATTTTGCCCGCGACGAGCCGTTCACGCCGGAGGATCTGGAGAAGCTGGAAGCCAGGATGCGCGAGATTGTCGAGCGCAACGAGACGATCACCCGCGATGTCTGGAGCCGCGATCAGGCGGTCGCCTATTTCGAATCCATCGGCGAGAAGTACAAGGCCGAGCATATCGGCAATATTCCCGCCGATGAGGACATCTCGGTCTATACGCAGGGCGGCTTCACCGACCTGTGTACCGGCCCGCACCTGCCTTCCACCGGCAAGCTGGGCAAGGCCTTCAAGCTGCTGCGCGTGTCCGGCGCCTATTGGCGCGGCGACGCCAACAACGACCAGCTGCAGCGCGTCTATGGCACCGCCTTCGCGACGAAGGAGGAGCTGGAGGCCTATCTGCTGCAGGTCGAGGAAGCGGAAAAGCGCGACCATCGCCGCATCGGCCGCGAGATGGACCTGTTCCATATCCAGGAAGAGGCTGTCGGCAGCGTGTTCTGGCACCCCAAGGGCTGGACGCTGTACCGCGCGGTCGAGGCCTATATGCGCCGCAAGCTGGATGCCGCCGGCTATGTCGAGGTGAAGACGCCGCAGCTGATCGACCGCGCGCTGTGGGAGGCCTCCGGCCACTGGGAGAAGTTCCGCGAGAACATGTTCACGGTGGACAGCCAGGACGACCGCGTGCTGGCGATCAAGCCGATGAACTGCCCCGGTCATGTGCAGATCTTCCGCCAGGGTCTGACCAGCTACCGCCAGCTGCCGATCCGCATGGCGGAGTTCGGCGCCTGCCACCGTTACGAACCGTCAGGCGCGTTGCACGGCATCATGCGGGTGCGCGCCTTCACCCAGGACGACGCGCACATCTTCTG
Organism: Oceanibaculum sp.; assembly: GCF_022449305.1. Taxonomy (NCBI): domain Bacteria; kingdom Pseudomonadati; phylum Pseudomonadota; class Alphaproteobacteria; order Rhodospirillales; family Oceanibaculaceae; genus Oceanibaculum; species Oceanibaculum sp. Next base: position 8,501 of record NZ_JAKUSO010000037.1, read on the forward strand.
CACGGAAGACCAGATCACCGACGAGACGATCCGGTTCTGCGCGCTACTGCAGGGCATCTACAAGGATTTCGGCTTCACCGAAGTGAAGGTGAAATTCTCCGACCGTCCGGAAGTGCGCGCCGGCGACGACGCCATCTGGGACCGCGCGGAAGGCGCGCTGAAGGACGCGGTCGAGGCGGCCGGCCTGCCCTACACGCTGAACCCCGGCGAAGGCGCCTTCTACGGCCCGAAGCTGGAATTCGTGCTGCGCGACGCCATCGGCCGCGACTGGCAGTGCGGTACGCTGCAGGTCGATTTCGTGCTGCCGCAGCGCCTCGATGCCTCCTATATCGGCGAGGACAGCCAGAAGCACCGGCCGGTCATGCTGCACCGGGCGATCCTGGGCTCGTTCGAGCGCTTCCTCGGCATCCTGATCGAGCAGTATGCGGGCAAGTTCCCGCTCTGGCTCTCGCCGGTGCAGGTGGTGGTCGCGACCATCACCAACGAGGCCGATCCCTATGCCGAGGAGGTCGCGGCGACGCTGAAGGCCGCCGGCATCCGGGTTGAAACCGACCTGCGCAATGAAAAGATCAACTACAAGGTGCGCGAGCACAGCCTGGCCAAGGTGCCGGTATTGCTCGTGGTCGGCCGCCGCGAGGCGGAGGAGCGCAAGGTCGCGATCCGGCGTCTGGGCGGCGACAAGCAAGAAGTGCTTGCGCTTGAGGACGCACTTCATAGACTTAAGGAAGAAACGCAGCCGCCGGCCTGATGGCCGGACCCGGCTGCAAAAACCCGTTGCCGTATGGGAAGGCGGCAACGCGGTATCTTTTGCCTTCCCGATCAAACGGAGGTGTTAAATAGCTCGTTTCCAACCAGATGCCGCGCCCAGCAAGGATGGTCCGCGGGTCAATGAAGATATCTCAGCCGACACGCTGCGCGTGATTGGCGCGGATGGGGAAAATCTTGGGGTCATGGCCCGGCGGGACGCACTACGTGCCGCTGACGAGGCTGGCCTCGATCTCGTGGAGATCTCGCCCGGCGCCGTGCCGCCGGTCGTCAAGATCCTCGACTACGGCAAGTTCAAGTACGAAGCGCAGAAAAAGCGCAACGAAGCGCGCAAGAACCAGAAGGTCATCGAGGTCAAAGAGATCAAGATGCGCCCGAACATCGACGATCATGACTATGACGTCAAAATGCGCAGCGTGAACAAGTTCCTCAACGAAGGCGACAAGGTGAAGGTCACCATGCGCTTTCGCGGCCGCGAAATGGCGCACCAGGACATCGGCATGAATGTGCTGATGCGGGTGAAGGACGATGTGGAGGAAGTGGCCAAGGTCGAACAGCATCCGAAGCTGGAAGGCCGCCAGATGGTCATGGTGATCGCGCCGCGCTGAGGCGCGCCGATACCCCCCGCCACACGGCCTTGCTTTCCGGCCACGCACTCTGTATAAACCGCCTTCCCTCAGGCTACGGCCTGATGGGGCAAGGCTGCGCCATGGCTTGTAGGGCATGCCTGGCTGGCCAAAGTGAACCCGTAATGATGTGAGGTTGAAATGCCCAAGATGAAGACCCGGAGCGGGGCGAAGAAGCGCTTCCGCCTGACCGGCAGCGGCAAGGTGAAGATGGCCGTTGCCTTCAAGCGCCACGGCATGCGCAAGCGCCCGACCAAGATGCTGCGTCAGCACACCGGCACCAAGATCATGAGTGCCCAGGATGCTGCCCGCGTCAAAAAATATTTCATGCCGAACGGGTAAGGAGAAGATAGATGGCACGCGTCAAGCGGGGCGTCACTTCCCACGCCCGTCACAAGAAGGTTCTGGATCTCGCCAAGGGCTATCGCGGCCGTGGCAACAGCAGCTACCGCATCGCGCTGGAGAAGGTCGAGAAGGGGCTGCAATACGCCTATCGCGACCGTCGCAACAAGAAGCGCGACTTCCGCGGTCTGTGGATTCAGCGCATCAACGCAGCCGCGCGCATGCACGGCCTGCCCTATTCCAAGTTCATGGACGGCATCAAGAAGGCCGGCATCGACATCGATCGCAAGGTCCTGTCGGACATCGCCACGCGCGAGCCGGATACCTTTAAGTCGCTGGTCGAGCAGGCCCAGGCCGCCCTCGCCAGCAACGGCTGACCAACCGTTGTGTCGCCTTGCGATCCCGCCACGGGATCGCGCCGGCGATTAATGTGACAAGAGGGGCGGTCCTTCGGGGCCGGCCCTCTTTTCGTATCGGGAAGACGGGACTAACGATGGAAGACCTCAACCGACTGCGCGACGAATTGCTGGCCGAGGTGGGCCAGGCCGCCGATCTGGAGGCGCTGGACCGCGCCCGTGTCGCCGCGCTTGGCAAGAAGGGCCGCATCACCGAGCTGATGAAGCAGCTGGGCGGCCTCGATCCCGATGCCCGCCGCCAGGCCGGCCAGGATCTGAACCTGGTGAAGGACGCGGTGGCCGAGGCCATCGAGGCGCGCAAGGCCGGCCTCGCCGATGCCGCGCTGAACGCCCGCCTCGCCGCCGAGCGGATCGACGTGTCGCTGCCGCCCCGGCCGGAGCAGCGCGGCTTCATCCACCCGATCAGCCAGGTGATGGACGAGTTGACGGCGATCTTCGGCGAGATGGGCTTCGCCGTCGCCGAGGGCCCGGACATCGAGGACGACTTCCACAATTTCGGCGCGCTGAACATCCCGCCCGAGCATCCCGCGCGGCAGGAGCATGACACCTTCTACCTGCCCGACCGCGCGGACGGGGCGAAGATGGTGCTGCGCACCCACACCTCGCCGGTGCAGATCCGCACCATGCAGAAGACCACACCACCGATCCGCATCATCGCGCCCGGCCGCACCTACCGCAGCGACCATGACGCCACCCATTCGCCGATGTTCCATCAGGTCGAGGGGCTGGTGATCGACGAGAAGACCCATATGGGCCATCTGAAAGGCTGCCTGATCGAATTCTGCCGCGCCTTCTTCGGCGTGGACGATCTGCCGGTGCGCTTCCGCCCCAGCTATTTCCCCTTCACCGAACCCTCGGCGGAGGTCGATATCGGCTGCACCCGCAAGGGTGGAGAGCTGACCATCGGAGCCGGCGACAACTGGCTGGAAATCCTGGGTTCCGGCATGGTGCATCCGCGCGTGCTGGAGAATTGCGGCATCGATTCCTCCAAATATCAGGGCTTTGCCTTCGGCATGGGGATCGAGCGGATCGCGATGCTTAAATACGGCATTCCCGATCTGCGGACCTTTTTTGATTCCGATATGCGCTGGCTGCGCCATTACGGCTTCGTGCCGCTGGACGTACCGACGCTGACCGGGGGGCTGGCCCGATGAAATTCACCCTGTCCTGGCTGAAGGAGCATCTCGACACCGATGCCCCGCTGGAGGAGATCGTCCGCACGCTCTCCATGATCGGGCTGGAGGTCGAGGAGGTCGTGGACCGCTCCAAGGAGCTGTCCCCCTTCACCATCGCCCATGTCGTCTCCGCCGAGCAGCACCCCGATGCCGACCGGTTGCGCGTCTGCAAGGTCGATACCGGCAAGGAAATCCTGCAGGTGGTCTGCGGCGCGCCGAATGCCCGCACCGGCATGAAGGGCGTATTCGCCCCCGTCGGCAGCCATGTCCCCGGCACTGGCATCGACCTGAAGAAGGGCACGATCCGCGGCCAGGAATCTAACGGCATGCTGGTCTCCGAGCGCGAGCTTGGCCTGTCCGACGAGCATGACGGCATCATCGACCTGCCGGCGGACGCGCCGCTGGGCCTGCCCTTCGCGAAATATGCCGGGCTGGACGATCCGCTGATCGACATCGCGATCACACCGAACCGGGCTGACTGCCTGGGCGTGCGCGGCGTGGCGCGCGATCTGGCGGCGGCCGGCCTCGGCACGCTGAAGAAGCTGGACACCTCGAAGCGCAATGGCAGCTACGAAAGCCCCGTCGTCTGGCGCCGCGACTTCCCGGCGAACGCCATGGATGCCTGCCCGATCGTGGTCGGCCGGCATTTCCGCAAGGTGAAGAACGGCCCCTCCCCGCGCTGGCTGCAGGACCGTCTGCGCGCCGTCGGGCTGCGCCCGATCTCCGCGCTGGTGGACATCACCAACTATGTGATGATGGACCTTGGCCGCCCCCTGCACGTCTATGACGCCGACAAGATCGAAGGCGGCCACCTGACCATCCGCTTCGCGAAGGATGGTGAGAAGTTCCTCGCCCTGAACGGCAAGGAATACAGGCTGGATGGGGAGATCATCGCCATCGGTGACGATCATGGCGTGGATGACCTTGCCGGCGTGATGGGCGGCGAGCGCACCGGTGTGTCGGACGAGACCACCAGCGTCTTCCTGGAAACCGCGATCTTCGATCCGATCCGCGTCGCCATGGCCGGCCGCAAGCTGAACCTGCTGTCGGACGCGCGCTACCGCTTCGAGCGCGGGCTGGACCAGACCTCCCCCTTCTGGGGCACCGATGTCGCCACCCGCCTGATCCTGGAGCTGTGCGGCGGCGAATGCAGCGATGTCGTCGTCGAGGGCACGGAGCCGGAATGGCGCCGCAGCTATGACCTGCGTATCGCCCGCATTGCCGAGCTAGGCGGCGTCGCCGTGAAGCAGGGCGAGGCACTGCGCATCCTCGACATTCTGGGCTTCGAGGCAGAAACAAAGGCCGACGGCATGTTCTCCGTCACCCCGCCGCCCTGGCGCGGCGATATCATCGGCGAGGCCGATCTGGTCGAGGAAATCCTGCGCATCCACGGCTATGACAACATCCCGGTCGAGCCTCTGCCGCGCGAGACGACCATGCCGCAGCCAGCGCTTTCCCCGGCCCAGCGCCGCGTACCGCTGGCCAAGCGCACCCTGGCGTCGCGCGGCATGGTGGAGGCGGTCACCTTCTCCTTCATGCCGTCCAGCCAGGCCGCCCTGTTCGGCGGCCCGGTGAAGCCGGAGATGATGCTGGCCAACCCGATCTCCGCCGATCTGGACGCCATGCGCCCGTCGATCCTGGGCAATCTGCTGGCCGCCGCCCAGCGCAACGCCAACCAGGGCTATCCCGACCTGGCGCTGTTCGAGGTCGGCCCGCAATATGCCGACGCCACGCCCAAGGGCCAGTCGGCGATGGCGACCGGCATCCGTGCCGGCATGACCGCCCCGCGCGACTGGAGCCGTCAGCAGCGCCCGGTGGATGCCTTCGACGCCAAGGCCGACCTGCTGGCCCTGCTGGAGGCGCTGGGCGCGCCCGCCGGCAATGCCCAGGTCTCGACCGATGCGCCGGACTGGTACCATCCGGGCCGGTCGGGCTGCCTGCGCCTTGGCCCCAATGTGCTGGGCTGCTTCGGTGAGCTGCATCCGCGCCTGCTGCAGGCCTATGACCTGAAGGGGCCGGTGGCCGGCTTCGAGCTGTTCCTCGACCGGGTGCCGATGCCGAAGGCGAAGAAGGGCGCGACCAGGCCGTTCCTGAAGCTCTCGCCCTTCCAGCCGGTAGAACGCGACTTCGCCTTCGTAGTGGATGCCGATGTCGCCGCCGAGCAGATCGTGCGGGCCGCGAAAGGTGCTGACAAGGTTCTGGTGTCCGAGGTTGGTGTGTTCGACGTCTATGTCGGACCGGGCGTTGGCGAAGGCCGCAAATCGGTCGCCATCAACGTCACCCTGCAGCCGACCGAGCGCACGCTGACCGAGGAGGATATCGAGGCGGTCAGCGCCAAGATCGTCGCCCAGGTCGAAAAGGCCACCGGCGGCAGTCTGCGGCGGTAAGGTTCTCTGCGGCCGTCACCCCACATCTGTGACGGGGTGACGGTGGACGAGAGAGGGCAACCACATATTTTCCTAGCCGCCGGACGCGCCTTTGGGCAAACAGGTCGGTGACAGGAATTCTGGATCAGGAAAGCGTTTCGATAGACATGTCGATCCCGCAGAAGAACATTCGCAACTTCGCCATCGTCGCGCATATCGACCACGGCAAGTCCACGCTGGCCGACCGGCTGATCGAGCGCTGCGCCAAGCTGCAGTCGCGCGAGATGAAGGAGCAGCTGCTCGACTCGATGGATATCGAGCGCGAGCGCGGCATCACCATCAAGGCGCAGACCGTGCGCCTGCCCTATATCGCGAAGGACGGGCAGGAATACCTGCTGAACCTGATCGACACGCCCGGCCATGTCGATTTCACCTATGAGGTCAGCCGCTCGCTGGCGGCCTGCGAGGGCTCGCTGCTGCTGGTCGATGCCAGCCAGGGCGTCGAGGCGCAGACCCTGGCCAATGTCTATCTGGCGCTGGATTCCAACCATGAGATCGTGCCGGTCCTGAACAAGGTGGACCTGCCCGCCGCCGATGTGGACCGGGTGAAGCAGCAGATCGAGGATGTGATCGGGCTGGACGCTTCCGACGCGATTCCGATTTCCGCCAAGACCGGTGTCGGCATCGACGATGTGCTGGAAGCCATCGTCCAGCGCCTGCCCGCGCCGCCGGAGGCCGACCCGGAAGCGCCGCTGCGCGCCCTGCTGCTGGACAGCTGGTACGACGCCTATCTCGGCGTCATCATCCTGGTCCGCGTCGTCGAGGGCACGCTGAAGAAGGGCATGAAGATCCGCATGATGGCGACGGGTGCCGCGCACCCGGTGGACCGCGTCGGCATCTTCGGGCCGAAGATGGTGGAATTCGGCAGCCTGGGCCCGGGCGAGCTGGGCTATATCACGGCGGGCATCAAGACGGTGGCCGACTGCCGCATCGGCGACACGCTGACCGAGGAGCGCCGGCCCGCGACCAAGATGCTGCCCGGCTTCAAGCCCTCCATCCCGGTGGTGTTCTGCGGCCTGTTCCCGGTCGATGCTGCCGATTACGAGCATCTGCGCGACAGCCTGGCCAAGCTGGCGCTGAACGATTCCAGCTTCCATTACGAGGCGGAAAGCTCCGCCGCGCTGGGCTTCGGCTTCCGCTGCGGCTTCCTGGGCCTCCTGCATCTGGAAATCATCCAGGAGCGGCTGGAGCGCGAGTTCGACCTCGACCTCATCACCACCGCGCCCAGCGTGGTGTACAAGATCCACATGACCGACGGCTCAACCATCGAGCTGCACAACCCGGCCGACTTCCCCGATGTGGTGAAGATCGACCGCATCGAGGAGCCGTGGATCAAGGCCACCATCTTCGTGCCGGACGATTATCTGGGTCCGATCCTGACCTTGTGCACCGAGCGGCGCGGCGAGCAGATCGAGCTGACCTATGTCGGCAACCGCGCCATGGTAGTCTATCGCCTGCCGCTGAACGAGGTGGTGTTCGACTTCTATGACCGGCTGAAATCCATCAGCCGCGGCTATGCCAGCTTCGACTACCAGATGGAAGGCTATGTCGAGGGCGATCTGGTGAAGGTCTCCATCCTGGTGAATGCCGAGCCGGTGGACGCGCTGTCCATGCTGGTGCACCGCAGCCAGGCGGAGTTCCGCGGCCGCATGATCTGCGAGCGGCTGAAGGATCTGATCCCGCGCCAGCTGTTCAAGATCGCCATCCAGGCCGCCATCGGCGGGCGCGTTATCGCCCGCGAGACGGTCTCCGCCATGCGCAAGGACGTGACCGCGAAATGCTATGGCGGCGACGTCAGCCGCAAGCGCAAGCTGCTGGACAAGCAGAAGGAAGGCAAGAAACGGATGCGGCAGTTCGGCTCCGTCGAAATCCCGCAATCGGCCTTCATCGCCGCGCTGAAGATGGGCGATAACTAAGCCTGACTCTTTCTGTTTCAGCTTTCTCCGTCCGTCACCCCCGCACTTGTTGCGGGGGTCCAGGCCTCAGCTTGCTGGATGTTGGGTCGTGCAAGCTGAAGCCTGGATTCCCGGGACAAGCCCGGGAATGACGGCCAGAGGAAGCCGCTCCCTCAGATCACGGCGAACTTCACGACGAACAGCGCGGCCAGGATATAGACCATCACGCTGGCCTCGCTGGCGCGGCCGGACAGCAGCTTGATCGCCGCGTAGGTGATGAAGCCGAAGGCAATGCCGTGGGCGATGGAGAAGGTCAGCGGCATGGCGAGTGCCGCCACCACGCCCGGCACATATTCCGTCACATCCTCCCAGTCCAGTTCCGCCAGCCCGCGCGTCATCAGGCAGGCGACGAAAAGCAGCGCCGGTGCTGTCGCATAGGCCGGCACCGTACCGGCCAGCGGCGACAGGAACAAGCTGGCCAGGAACAGCACGGCCACGGTCACGGCGGTCAGGCCGGTGCGCCCGCCCGCCTTGATGCCCGCCGCACTCTCGATATAGGAGGTGGTGGTGGAGGTGCCGAGCGTCGAGCCCGCCACCGTCGCAACGCTGTCGGCCATCAGCGCCTGCTTCAGGCGCGGCAGCCGGCCCTCGGCGTCCAGCAGGCCGGCGCGGTGCGCCACGCCCACCAGCGTGCCGGCGGTATCGAACAGATCGACGAAGAAGAAGGCGAACACCACCGCCAGCAGCCCAACCTGCAGCGCGCCCGCGATATCCAGCTGCAGGAAGGTCGGGCTGGGAGCGGGCGGCAGGCTGGCGATGCCCTTGAACTCGCTGACGCCCAGCAGCACGCCGGCCATGGTGGTAGCCAGGATGGCGATGATGATGGCGCCCGGCACGCGCTTGGCGTCCAGTGCCACCATCAGGATGAAGCCGACCGCTGCCAGCAGCACCGGCGGCGAGGACAGCGCGCCCAGCGTCACCAGTGTTGCCGGGTGATCGACCACCACGCCGGCATTCTTCAGCGCGATGATGCCGAGGAACAGGCCGATACCCGCCGAGATCGCCATCTTCAGGCTGCGCGGGATGGCGTTGATCACCCATTCACGCACCGGCAGGATGGTCAGGATGATGAACAGCACACCGGACAGGAAGACCGCGCCCAGCGCCACCTGCCATGTGTGCCCCATGCCCAGCACCACGCCATAGGTGAAATAGGCGTTCAGCCCCATGCCCGGCGCCAGCGCGATGGGATAGTTGGCGTACAGCCCCATGATCGCCGTGCCGATGGCGGCGGCGAGGCAGGTGGCGACGAAGACCGCGCCGAAATCCATCCCCGCATCCGACAGGATCGCCGGATTGACGAAGATGATGTAGGCCATGGTCAGGAAGGTGGTGATCCCCGCCAGAATCTCCGTACGCACGGTCGTGCCATGCGCGCTGAGCCTGAAATACCGCTCCAGCATTCCGTATGTTCCCCCGCAAGAAAGCCCCAAAAACGCCCCGGGCGCCCCGCCCCTCGGCAGAAACCCCTCGCCCGCTTATACACGGGACTGTCACACGGCTCCACCCGGCGTATTGTTGATATCAACAGTTAGGTATTGACCTAAGTTTTCTATCGGGCTATGACGGCTGCACCGACAAAAGCGGAGGCTGCATGGCGACAGCGGGAGCCGGCACAGGGAGCACCGGCGGAAAGATGGCGGAGACGGCCATCGTGGACGGCATCTTCCGCGCCCTGTCCGACCCGACACGCCGTGATGTGCTGGAACGGCTGAGCACGCGTCCGGCCTCCGTCAGTGAGCTGGCTGCCCCCTATGACATGGCCCTGCCTTCCTTCCTGCAGCACATGAAGGTGCTGGAGAAGAGCGGACTGGTGCGCTCGCGGAAGGCCGGACGGGTGCGGACCTACAGCATTGAGCCGGAACGGCTGAAGCTGGCGGAGGACTGGCTGGAACGGCAACGCAGCATGTGGGAACGCAGGCTCGACCGGCTGGATAGCTATTTAATGAAAATGAAGGAGGAGAATTCCGAATGACATCGCCCATCTTGAAGATCGACCCGAAGCTGGACCTGGTGCTGGAACGCGAGATCGACGTGCCGGTGGAACTCGTCTGGAAAGCCTGGACGATGCCGGAGCATCTGAAGGAATGGTTCGTGCCGAAGCCCTGGAGCATCGTCGCCTGCGAGATTGACCTCCGCCCCGGTGGAACCTTCAGCACGACCATGCGCTCGCCCGAGGGCGAGGAATTCCCCAATGCCGGTTGTTTCCTGGAGGTGACGCCGCTGGAACGGCTGATCTTCACCGATACGCTGCTGCCCGGCTACCGCCCCGCACCGAAGCCCTTCTTCACTGGCGCCCTGGAACTGTCGCGCATCGGCAGCGGCACGCGCTACAAGGCCATCGCCATCCATGGCGACGAGGAAACCCGCAAGAACCACGAGGAGATGGGCTTCCACGATGGCTGGGGCACCGTGGCCACCCAGATGGTGGAGTATATCAAGGCTGGCCGCGTCGGCTGAGATGCCCGCCTTCCCTCACCCCCGCACTTGGTGCGGGGGTGACGCCTCCGCCAGCAATTCGTTGGTAGGCAGCACGCGCACCGGCGGATCGGCGATCAGTTCGCTCCACAGCCAGTTATGATGGCGGATGACCGCAGGAGCGGGCAGATGCGGCCGGTCGCTGAGCGTATGCGCGTCCGAGGGCACGACAGCCGGAAATCCGTGCGAGACGGTGGAGCGCACCGTCGAATCGACGCAGAAATCGGTGGCCCAGCCGCAGACCAGTACGCGCGACGGGGTCAGCTCCCGCAGCAGCGCCGCAAGGCCGGTGCCGGCATAGGCGTCATTCAGGGTCTTGCCGATTTCGGCATCCTCCGGCGCGCGCAGCAGTTCCGGCAGGAATTCCCAGCCCGGCGAACCCGGCTCGAACCCGTCGCCCGGCTGGCCGCAATGGCGTATCCACACCGCCCGGCCGCCGCTGCCGCGCACTATCGCCGTCAGCGCATTGATGCGCGCCACCACGCCGGCCAGATCGTGCTTCGGTGCGCCCGCCAGCATCCCGGCCTGCATATCGACAATGAGGATGGCGTCCATCAAAAGATAAAGGGGGCTTTCGCCCCCTTCCCTCACCTTTTCTCGTACTGCTTCTTGCCGAACATGTTCTCGCGCTGCTCGTCGGTGATCGGGCCGGTGCGGCGGTGTTCGGCCAGCACGGCGAGGCCCTTCTGCACCGCCGGGCGGGCTTCCAGGCTCTCGCGCCAGCGCTTCACCTCCGGGTACTGCTCGATATCCACACCCTGCCGGTCGGGATAGCGCAGCCAGGGCATGATCGCCATGTCGGCGATGGAATAGTCGCCGGCCACATAGTCGCGGCCCGTCAGCCGCTTGTTCAGCACGCCATAGAGCCGGTTCGCCTCGTTGGCATAGCGGTTCATGGCGTAGTCGATCTTCTCCGGCGCATATTGCAGGAAATGATGCGCCTGGCCCAGCATCGGGCCGATGCCGCCCATCTGCCACATCAGCCATTGCAGCACGTCATAGCGCGCCTCCCCGCCCTTCGGCAGGAACTTGCCGTGCTTGTCGGCGAGGTAGATCAGGATGGCGCCGCTCTCCATCACCGTGTAGGGCTTGCCGTCCGGCCCCTCGGAATCGACGATGGTCGGCATCTTGTTGTTCGGGTTCAGCTTCAGGTATTCGGGGTCGAACTGCGCGCCCTTGCCGATATCGACCGGGATGACATTGTAGCGCAGGCCCAGCTCCTCCAGCAGGATGGAAACCTTGAAGCCGTTCGGCGTGGGCCAGGTATAGAGATCGATCATGTCGCGGTCCTTTCCTTGGACGGGCGTATTGCTATTCTCGGACAAGGTAGAGGCAGCGGGCGTCGGCTCCAAGAGGCCATCCCGTCACCTGTGCCATGAATGACAGGAAAGAATGACAGCGCCATGACCGACTTTGCCCTGCACCCGCAGCTCGCCGCCGACACGCTGGAGGTCGGGCGCTATCCGCTCTGCCGGGTGCTGCTGATGATGGATGCGACATATCCCTGGCTGGTGCTGGTGCCGCAGCGCAAGGATATCCGGGAAATCCACGAGCTGCCGCCCGCCGACCGCGCGGCGCTGATGGACGAGATCGTGCGCACCACGGAAGGGCTGCAGGCGCGCTACAACCCGACCAAGCTGAATGGCGCGGCGCTGGGCAACATGGTGCCGCAGCTGCATGTGCATGTGATTGCCCGCTTCGCCACCGACCCGGCCTGGCCGGGGCCGGTCTGGGGCAAGGTGCCGCCCCGCCCCTACGCCGCCGGCGAGGCGGAAAAGCTGATCGTCAGCCTGCGGCCCTTGCTGGGGCTTTAGGCCGTCGGCCTACACCACCTGGAAGCCGTGGGCGTAGGGGTCACGGTCATCCACGAAGATGGTGTTGATGCCGGTGATGCGCGCCCAGCCGGCAACCGAGGGCAGGATGGCGTCGCGGCCGGCAAGGCTCGTCGCGGATTCGACGCGCCCCTCGAACAGGCTGCCGATGATGCTCTCATGCACGAAATCGTCACCAGGGCGCAGCTTCCCCTTCGCCGCCAGATGCGCCATGCGGGCCGAGGTGCCGGTACCGCAGGGCGACCTGTCGATCGCCTTGTCGCCATAGAACACGGCGTTGCGGCCATGCGCCTTGGGATCGCGCGGCGCGCCGGTCCACATGACATGGGACACGCCATTGATGGTCGGGTTCTCCGGATGCACGGGCTGCAGCTTTTCCTGCATCAGCCGGCGCACGATGGGCGAGTAGTGCAGGATCTCCCCCGCCGACAGGCTCTCCAGCCCGGCATAGTTCTTCTGCGGCTCCACAATGGCGTAGTAATTGCCGCCATAGGACACATCGACCGTCAGCTCGCCCAGACCCGGCACATCGATGACGATATCCGTCGCCTCCAGGAAGGCGGGCACGTTGAACAGCCGCACCTTCTCCACGAAGCGGCCATCCATCTCATACTCGACATCGACCTTGCCCGCCGGCACGTCCAGCGACAGCCTGCCCTCGACACGCGGCGTCACCAGCCCCTGCTCCAGCGCCACCGTCACCGTGCCGATGGTGCCATGGCCGCACATCGGCAGGCAACCGGAGGTCTCGATGAACACCCAGCCAATATCGCAATCCTCGCGCAGCGGCTTGTAGAGGATGGAACCCGACATCATGTCGTGGCCGCGCGGCTCGAACATCAGGGCGTGGCGCACCCAGTCATACCGCGTCAGGAAATCCTGGCGGTAGTCGCTCATCGACGCGCCCTTGAGGGTCGGCCCGCCGCCCACGACAACCCGGACCGGGTTGCCGCAGGTATGGGCATCGACGCAGAAGAAGCTGTGGCTGGCCATGGCGTCCCCGGCGTCAGGCGACGGAGGGCAGCTTGTCGAGGTCGGGCCGGTTCCTCACCGCCTCCTCGATGATCTTCGTCACGCGGGCGCGCTCCTCCCCCTCCAGCACCAGGCGGGGACTGCGCACCATCTCGCTGCCGCGGCCGACGATCTGCTCGGCCAGCTTGATGTACTGCACCAGCTTCGGGAAGGTATCGAGGTGCAGGCTGGGCATCAGCCAGCGATAGATCGGCAGCGCCTCCTCATAGCGGCCGGCCAGCGCCAGTTCCATCATCCGCACGCTCTCGCGCGGGAAGGCGTTGGTGAGGCCAGAAACCCAGCCGACGGCGCCCAGCAGCACGCTCTCGATCACCAGATCGTCCACCCCGGCGAACAGCACGAAACGGTCGCCCAGGATGTTGTGCACGTCGTTCAGCCGGCGCACATCTTCCGAGGAATCCTTCAAGGCCACGATGGTCTTCTCGTCGGCCAGCTGCGCCAGGCTCTCAGTCTTCAGATCGACGCGGTACACCATCGGATTGTTGTAGATCATGATCGGCAGGCCGCTGGCCCGCGCCACGGTGCGGAAATGCTGCACCGTCTCGCGCGCATCGGAATTATAGACCATGCCGGGCAGTACCATGAGCCCGTCGATGCCGATCTTCTCCGCCGCCTTTGCGTAATCGGCGGCCTGCGCCGTGGTGAATTCGGCAACGCCGGAGAGAATCGGCACCTTGCCGCCCGCCACCTCCTTCGCGGCACGCAGTATGGTCAGCTTCTCCTCGGACCGCAGCGAGCAGTTCTCACCAACCGTGCCCAGCATGATGAAGCCGTTCACGCCATCATCGATCAGCCGCTGCATGTTCCGCTGCGTCGATTCGACATTCAGGCTCTCATCGGCGTTGAACTGTGTCGTGACCGCCGGAAACACACCGCGCCAGTTGACCTTCATGGCTTCCTCCCGCTGCTTAAACTGACTCTTGTGTAAAGACGCTAGCGCAGCAGGAACCCTTCCCGCAAGGGATCATCCGGTTCCGCGTCGAATTGCGCCCGTCCGGTGTAGAAGGCCCGCCCGCCGACACGCGCGATGATGGCCCGGTGGCGGCCGGCCATGGTCTCCCCCGCCACCTCGCCGGTGAAATCCTGTCCGGTGACACTACGGAACAGCCTTTGCTGGCCAGGACGGATCAGCCCGCGTGCGTGCTGCAGGGCCAGCCGCGCGGTGACGCCGGAGCCAGTCGGGCTGCGGTCCACCTGCCGCCCGGCAAAGATACAGACATTGCGGGTGGGCGCTTCCTCCCAAGCATCGCGCCCGTCGGTCAGGATGGTGCCATAGAGGAAAGCCAGATCGGGCGAGTCAGGATGGTCGAGCCTGATCTGTTCGGCAGCGGCAAGGGCAATCGCCTCGCCCGCATCGGTCAGGTCGCGAACGGAGGAATGTTCGACATCCAGCCCGATGCTGTCCGCCGGCAGCACGGCATAGAAGGCGCCGCCATAGCCGATATCGAGCATGACCGGCCCCCAATCGCGCGTTTCCACCAAACGGTCGCGGGCGAACGCGAAGGCCGGCACGCTGTCGAACCGCACAGAACCCGGCCTGCCGTCCGACACAGCGACATGGGCGCGCACCAGGCCGCAGGGGCACTCGATGTTCACTACCGTCTCCGGCTCTGTCGCCGGCACCAGCCCCTTATCCACGGCATAGCGGCCCAGCGCGATGACCGCATGGCCGCACATGGTGGAATAGCCTTCATTGTGCATGAACAGCACGGCCAGATGGGCCTCGGGATGGTCCGGTTCGACCAGCAGCGCGCCATACATGTCGGGATGGCCGCGCGGCTCCTCCATCAGCATCCGGCGCAGGGAATCGTGCCTCTCCCGTGCCTCGCGGCGCTTGTCCAGCAGCGTGACGCCGGACAAAGCCGGCCAGCCGGACACAATGATACGCACCGGCTCCCCAGCGGTATGCATTTCAACTGTTTCAATGGGTTGCATCGCCTGTCCTGCCATAGTGCCTCATCCGGGCGGCAGGGTCAGGCTACGCCAGACCGGTCAGACGTGGAAGCTCTCGCCGCAGCCGCAGCGGCCCTTCTCGTTCGGATTGGTGAAGGTGAAGCCGGAGGTGAACTTGTCTTCCGTATAGTCCATCTCGCTGCCGATCAGGAACATGACGGCGGCGGGATCAATGAAGATCTTCACGCCTTTGTCCTCGACCACTTCCTCGAACTTCTTCTTCTCGTCGGCATATTCGATGACATAGGACATGCCGGAACAGCCGCGCGCCTTCACGCCGACACGCAGCGCCGCGACCGGCTGCTCGCTGCGCGCCATCAGGGCGCGCGCACGCTCGGCGGCGGCATCGGTCAGGGTAATCACTTGATGGGCCATGGTGGTGACCTCCAGAACGCGGGACTTGAGTAACAGTATAACACCAACTCACAGATAAGCAGCAATCAGCCGATATCCAAGGTCAGCCGATGTCCAGGGCCATCTTGGCATCCTCGGACATGCGGTCGGTGGTCCAGGGCGGCTCCCAGGTCAGCTCCACCGCAACCTCGCCGACGCCTTCGACGCCGGCAACCGCCTGCGCGACCTGCACCGGCATCTCGCCAGCGACCGGACAGGCCGGCGCGGTCAGCGTCATCAGGATATGGACGTTGCCGCCCTCCTGCCGGTTGATGGCGTAGATCAGGCCAAGGTCGTAGATGTTCACCGGGATTTCCGGGTCATGCACGGTGCGCAGTGCCTCGACGATGGCTTCCTCCGGCGCGGGCGCGGTGCCCTCCGGCAGCGGCGCGCCGGCATAGGCGGTGGTGCCTTCCTCCACCTGCTTGCCGAAAAACGGCTCCAGATCGACGGCATAGGGATTCATCGGATCAATCCTCCGTGGACACCTGGTCCTTGCCTTCGACGGCGGCGGTCATGGTGTGCCAGGCCAGCGTCGCGCACTTCACCCGGCTGGGGAACTCGCGCACGCCTGACAGCACCTCCAGCCGCTCCAGGTCCTCCTCCAGGCCGGGGGCGGGCTTCACCTCGGCGCCGGTGCACATGGCATGGAACCGCTCGAACAGCTGCTTGGCCTGCGATTCCGTCTTGCCCTTCAGAATTTCTGTCATCAGAGACGCAGAAGCTGTTGAAATCGCACAGCCTTTACCGATGAAGCTGGCATCCTGCACGATGCCCTTCTCGTCCAGCGCCAGATAGACGACAAGCTGGTCGCCGCACAGCGGATTATGGCCGTGCGCATGGTGGCTGGCATTGTCGATCTGCCGGAAATTCCGTGGCCGCTTGCCGTGGTCCAGGATCACTTCCTGATAAAGATCGCGCAAATCGTCGAGCATCAGTCGAACATCTCCACTACGAAATCCAGCGCCTCGGCAAGCTGGTCCACTTCGGCCTTGGTGCTGTAGAGGCCAAGCGAGGCACGCGCCGTCGCCGCCACGCCCAGCCGTTCCATCAGCGGCTGCGCGCAATGGTGCCCGGCGCGGATCGCCACGCCGGCCCGGTCCACGATGGTGCTGATATCATGCGGGTGTGCGCAATCGATGGTGAAAGAGATCACCCCCGCCTTGCCGGCCGCCGTGCCCTGGATGTTCAGCCCCTTCACCGCCGAGAGGCGCTGGGTGGCATAATTCAGCAGCTGCGTCTCGTGCCGGGCGATGCGCTCGATCCCCAGCCCCTCGACATACTGGATGGCGGCACCCAGCCCCACCGCCTCGACGATGGCCGGGGTGCCGGCCTCGAACTTGTGCGGCAGGTCGGCCCACGTCGATTTCGTGAAGCTCACCGTGCGGATCATGTCGCCACCGCCCTGATAGGGCGGCATGGTGGAGAGATGTTCCTCGCGCCCGTACAGCACGCCGATGCCGGTCGGGCCATAGAGCTTGTGGCCAGTGAAGACATAGAAGTCGCAGCCGATATCCTGCACATCCACCGGGCGGTGCACGACCGCCTGGCTGCCGTCCAGCAGCACCTTGGCGCCCGCCGCATGGGCCAGCGCGGTGATCTCCTTCGCCGGTGTCACCGTACCCAGCACGTTGGAGGTGTGGGTCAGCGCCACCAGCTTCACGCCGTCCAGCCGCTTCTCATACTCCGCCATCAGCCAGGAGCCATCATCGGCGATGGGCACGATGCGCAGCTCGATGCCGATCTCGTCGCGCAGCAACTGCCAGGGCACGATGTTGGCGTGATGCTCCATCTCGGAGATCAGCACCGCGTCGCCCGCCTTCAGGAATTTCCGGCCATAGCTGGAAGCCACCAGGTTGATGCCTTCGGTGGCATTGCGAGTATAGACGATCTCTTTCACCGACCGGGCGTTCAGGAAACGCCGCACAATCTCGCGCGAGCCCTCATAGGCGGCGGTCGCCCGCTCGCTCAGCTGATAGGCGCCGCGATGTACATTGGCGTAGCCGGATGTGTAGACCGCGTTCATCGCGTCCAGCACCGCCTGCGGCTTCTGCGCCGAGGCGCCGCTGTCGAGGAAGGCCAGCGGCTTGCCGCGCACATCGGTCCGGAAGATCGGGAAGTCGCGGCGCGCCGCCTCCACGTCGTAGGGCGCGCCGGCCAGGGGGGTCTGAGCCATCGCCGTCATGACCGTTCCTTCCTTACCTTCAGCCAGCCGCCGACCACGCGCTGGAACGGCAGCCGCGCCTCGACATTGCCGATCTCGTCCACCGCTTCCTGCACATAGGCCTCGATCAGCAGCGCGCGCGCCGTGGCGCGGTCGATGCCGCGGGCCTGCAGGTAGAAGAGCTGCTGCTCCTCCAGCTCGCCGACCGTGGCGCCATGGCTGCACTTCACATCGTCGGCGTAGATTTCCAGCTCCGGCTTGGCGTTCACCTCCGCCTCGCGGGACAGCAGCAGCGCCCGGTTCAGCTGGTGGCCGTCGGTGCGCTGCGCGTCGCGCCGCACCAGGATCTTGCCCTGGAACACGCCATGCGCGCGCTCGTCCAGCACGCCTTTATAGACCTCGCGCGAGGCGCAATCCGGCACCGCATGGTCGATGAAGGTGGTGTTGTCGAGATGCTGCCGCCCGGTGCCCAGATAGGCGCCACTCAGATGGCAGCGGGCATTCTCGCCGTTCAGCGCCACCTGCACCTCGTTGCGGGCCAGCCGGCTGCCGGTCTGCAGCACGAAGCCGTCATAGAAACCCTGCGACGCCACGCTGATTCGGGTGTTGGCGATGTGGAAAGCCTCGGGCGATTCGTTCTGCAGCTTGTAATGCTCCAGATGCGCGCCCTCGCCCAGCACCGCTTCCATGACGCCATTGGAGAAATAGGCGCCGCCGAGGCCGGCATGACTCTCGAACAGCGTCGCCTTGGCACCCTTGCCCAGGACGACCAGCAGGCGCGGGAAGAAAGCCACCGCACGGTCCGCGACCGCGCCGATGGAGACCAGATGCACCGGCCGGTCCAGCGTCACGCCGTCGGCCAACCGCAGCACGAGGCCATCCTCCAGGAAGGCGGTGTTCAGATCGGCAAAGGGATTCTCCTCCGCCTCGGTCAGATGGCCGAGATGGGCGGAGAGCGACTGTTCGTCAGTGCGGATCGCCTCGGACAGCGGCAGCAGCGCCACGCCGTCCGGCAGGGCGTCCATGGTGGACAGCTCCGCGCGGAACCGGCCATTCACGAAGGCCAGCACATGGCCATTGACCGCCAGCAGGCTGGAGGCCGGCAGGCTGTCCAGCGCCATATCAGGCACGTTACCCGCCGGGGTGAAATCGCCCGCCACCAGATCCTTCAGATTGGTGAAGCGCCAGGCCTCAACCCGGGTGGTCGGCAGGCCGTTCTGCCGGCAGCGCGCGGCAGAGTCGGCGCGCAGGGCCGCCAGCCAGCCGATGCCTGCACCGGACAGCGATGGCGCCAGCTCGGCATGGCGGTCGGCGAAGGGTGCCGGAAAGGAACGCGGGGTTGCCATGATCGCCTCAGGCCGCCTCGGAATCTGTATAGCCGGCATAGCCGGTGGCTTCCAGCTCCTGCGCCAGCTCCTTGCCGCCCGAGGCCACGATGCGGCCCTTGGCCAGCACATGCACCTTGTCCGGCACGATATAGTCCAGCAGGCGCTGGTAATGGGTGATAACCAGCATGGACCGCTCCGGCCCGCGCAGCGCGTTCACGCCATCGGCAACGATACGCAGCGCGTCGATATCGAGACCCGAATCGGTCTCGTCCAGTACCGCGAAGCGCGGCTCCAAAACCGCCATCTGCAGGATCTCGTTGCGCTTCTTCTCGCCGCCGGAGAAGCCGACATTCACCGCGCGCTTCAGCATCTCGTCGGTGACGCCCAGCAGCTTGGTTTTCTCGCGCAGCATCTTCAGGAACTGCATGGCGTCCACCTCCGGCTCGCCGGCGGTCTTGCGGCGCGCATTCACGGCGGCCTTCAGGAAGGTGGTATTGGCCACGCCCGGAATTTCCACCGGGTACTGGAAGGCCAGGAAGATACCGGCGATGGCCCGCTCGTCCGTCTCCATCTCCAGGATGCTCTGGCCATCGAACAGGATGTCGCCCTCGGTCACCTCATAGCCCTCGCGGCCGGAAATGACGTAGGACAGCGTCGATTTGCCGGAGCCGTTCGGCCCCATGATGGCGTGCACCTCGCCCGGCTCTATGGTGAGGTCGATCCCCTTCAGGATCGGCTTCCCGTCAACGGTAGCGTGCAAATTCTTTATTTCGATCAAAGACATGTCAGTATCCGTTCAGTTGCGGCGACGCTTTAGCCGACGCTGCCTTCCAGGCTGATTCCGATGAGCTTCTGTGCCTCGACGGCGAACTCCATCGGCAGTTCCTTCATCACTTCCTTGCAGAAGCCATTCACGATCACCGAGACCGCATCCTCTTCCGACAGGCCGCGCTGCTTGCAGTAGAACAGCTGGTCCTCGCTGATCTTCGCGGTCGTCGCCTCATGCTCGATCTTGGCGGTTGGGTTGCGCTGCTCGATATAGGGCACGGTGTGCGCGCCGCACTTGTCGCCGATCAGCAGACTGTCGCACTGGGTGTAGTTCCGGGCGTTTTCCGCCTTCGGCAAAATCTTCACCAGCCCGCGATAGGTGTTGTTGGCGCGACCGGCCGAGATGCCCTTGGAGATGATCGTGGATCGGGTGTTCTTGCCGATATGGATCATCTTGGTGCCGGTATCGGCCTGCTGCATGTTGTTGGTGATGGCGACGGAATAGAACTCGCCCACCGAATTGTCGCCCTGCAGGATGCAGCTGGGATATTTCCAGGTGATTGCCGAACCGGTCTCAACCTGGGTCCAAGACACCTTGGAATTGCGGCCCCGGCAGGCAGCGCGCTTGGTCACGAAATTATAGATGCCGCCCTTGCCGTTCTCATCGCCCGGATACCAGTTCTGGACAGTGGAATATTTGATCTCGGCATCGTCCAGCGCCACCAGCTCGACCACGGCGGCATGCAGCTGGTTCTCGTCGCGCTGCGGTGCGGTGCAGCCTTCCAGATAGGAGACGTGCGAGCCCTCGTCGGCGATGATCAGGGTACGCTCGAACTGGCCGGTTTCCGAGGCGTTGATGCGGAAATAGGTGGACAACTCCATCGGGCAGCGCACGCCCTTCGGGATATAGACGAAGGAGCCGTCAGTGAAGACCGCCGAGTTCAGCGTGGCGAAGAAATTGTCGCTGTAGGGCACGACCGAGCCGATATACTGGCGTACCAGATCGGGATAGTCGCGCAGCGCCTCGGAGATCGAGCAGAAGATGATGCCCTTCTCCTCCAGCTTCTTCTTGTAGGTGGTGGCCACCGACACGCTGTCGAACACGGCATCGACCGCCACGCCGGCCAGCCATTTCTGCTCCTGCAGCGGGATTCCCAGCTTCTCGTAGGTCGCCAGCAGCTCGGGATCGACCTCGTCCAGGCTCTTCGGCTTATCGTCCTTCGACTTCGGCGCCGCGTAGTAATAGGCGTCCTGATAGTCGATCGGCGGGTAGCCCAGCTTCGCCCAGTCTGGCTCCTCCATGGTCAGCCAGTGGCGATAGGCCTTCAGCCGCCATTCCAGCATCCAGTCGGGCTCGCCCTTCTTGGCGGAGATGAAGCGGATGATGTCCTCGTTCAGCCCCTTGGGCGCGCGCTCCATCTCGATGTCGGTGACGAAGCCGTACTTGTACTTCCGGTCTTCGAGCGCCTGGACCTGTTCGAGTGTTTCAGCCGTGCCAGCCATGATCTCTTACCTGTCTCAAACTCTGTTACTGCGGACGGGCGCCATCGCGCCGCGCCGAGGGTACCGGGAACATCTCGAAGGCCGACGGCATCGCCAGCATTTCCTGCAGCGATACCGCCGACAGCGCCTCGCGGATTGCCCGGTTGACCTTGTCCCAGTTGCCGCGCATCGCGCACAGCGCCTCGACATCGCAGCTGCCGACGGCGCCATCGACGCAGGCGGTCAGCGCGATCGGCCCTTCCATCGCGGTGATGATCTCGGCCACGGTGATCGACTTCGGATCGCGGCTCAGCGTGTAGCCGCCGGCGACGCCGCGCTGCGAGGCGATGATCTTGCCATGCGCCAGCATCTTCAGGACCTTGGAGACGGTGGGCAGCGGCACGCCGGTATCCTGCGCCAGCGCGGCGGCCGTCTTCGAGCCTGCCGCCTCCGCCGCTTTCGCATCCCCGGAATCGGCGATCTCGCGCAGCTGGGCAAGCTGCCCCAGCACGACAATCGCATAGTCCGTCAATCGGTTGAGCCGAATCATTTCGCTGCCTTCTCGTGACGCCGAAACCGGCCATAATCAATTTGGACCGGATTAGTACGATATAAGGGGTGCGGTCAAGAAGAATTCAAGCGTTGCAAGCGCTTGCGAGCGATTCGCAAAGCCTCGTCAGAGGCCGATAACCACCGGTGAGGCGAGTTGGCGAACGGTCTTCACCACCGCCATGGCGACGATCTTGCCGGTCTTCGGATTATCCTCCGTGGGGACGACATCCTCGACGAAGCGGAAGCTGCCGAAGGCGCCGCGCGCTTCCACCTCGATGATGTGGGTGTCGATGGTGGTGTCGGCGATGATGGTGAGATGCGTCTTGTCGAGGCCCAGCCCGGCCAGTGCCACCGCCGCCGAAATGTTCACATTCTGCGGATAGAGCCTGGCCCCTTCCCGCGCAGAGCCCTGGAACAGCACGGTCGGTTCCGCCATGTCGTCCAGGTCGAAAGCCTCCTCGGCGATGGTCCCGGTCCAGGCGGACGGGTCCTTGCGCACCACCATGCGCACGCTGTCCAGCCCGCCGACAGCCGCCGCGGACAGCATGTCCAGCGCGCCGATGCCGGCCGAGGCGATGATCAGGCGGCGGCCGAACCGTTCCGCCGCGCCGGTAAGCCGCTCCAGCAGTTCCGGATCGGCGGCAAAGGCGCCGATGGAGGTCACGACCAGATCGCTGCCGCTCAGCAGCACGCGCTCGCCATAATCCCGCAGCGCCTGATGCCCGGCCACTTCCAGCACTGCATCGAACTGCTGCTGGAAGAACTTCTCCGGCTCAGTCAGCACCAGCGGGCCATCCGGCCCCAGGTCACGCGCACGGCGCACCAGGACGGCCGGAATCTTCACCAGATCGTCCTCGGCAAAGGCAGTGCAGACCGCCTTGCCGATGGCGCCATAGCCGATCAGGCCGAGCCGGCGGATACCCATCTCAGAGACGGCCTTCCAGCGTCGCCACCTCGTCCGGCCCGAAACCGACCAGCCGGCGGTCGCCCAGATCGATGACCGGGCGCTTGATGACGGAGAGATTCTCCAGCATCGAAGGCACCGGATTCTGGCCCTGCAGCAACGCTTGGGTGGCGTCGTCCAGCTTGCGCCAGGTGGTGCCCTTGCGGTTCACCAGCTTGTCGGTCCCCAGCTCCTTCACCCAGGCTTCGGCGGTCTTCGCGTCCAGCCCCTGCTTCTTGAAGTCGTGGAACTGATACTCCACGCCCTTCTCCTCCAGCCAGGTGCGGGCCTTCTTCACCGTGCCGCAATTCGGAATGCCATAGAGGGTGATCATCGTTTCTTCCTTCTCTTTTCTGTCCTACAGCTTGCCGGCCATCGGCAGCAGCACGTCGATGACCGAAGCGCCCAGCCGCATGGCGCGTTCCGGCGACCAGCCCTCCTCCGGGCGCGGCGTATCGGCAGTGTCCTTGAAGGGCTGCTCCAGCGTCATCGCCAGCACGCCCTGGAACTCGGCCAGATAGCCGGTGGAGGTAGTGAGGTTGCCCTTGCCCGGCGCCGAGGCCGGGTAACCATGGACGGTCTGGAAATCCGGGTTGATCGCCGCGTACCGGTCCTTGAACTCCTCCAGCAACTCTAGCCGCTCCGGCATCACCGAGGGCACGCCCTCGAAACCGGCGATGAAATTATAAGGCAGCACCTCGTCACCATGGACATCAAGGCACAGCTTGATGCCGGTCTCGATCATCCGCTGGCGGACATGGAACACTTCCGGGCTCTTCTCCAGGCTGGGCTCCTTCCATTCCCGGTTCAGATTGGCGCCCGCCGCGTTGGTGCGCAAATTGCCGCGCCGGCTGCCGTCCGGGTTCATGTTCGGAACGACATAGAGCACGGCGCGTTCCAGCAGCGCGCGGGACGCTGCGTCCGCCGGGTCGAGCAGCCGGTCCAGAAAGCCTTCGACCCACCATTCGGCCATGGTCTCGCCGGGATGCTGGCGGGCGATCACCCACAGGGCCGGCTTGCCGTCCGCCGGCTCGCCGATTTCCAGGATGTCGATGTCCTGCCCGTCCAGCGTGCGGCCCGGCACTTCCAGCGTCACCAGTGGCGAGGTCAGCGCGTCCGCCACCAGATCGGCATGCCGCTCCATCGAATAGGGCGCGAAATAGGCGTAATAGACCGCGTCCGAGGTCGGCACATGCTCGATGGTCATGATCTTGCCGTCGAACCGTGTCGGCACGCGGAACCAGTCCTGCCGGTCATAGGAGGCGACAGCCTGGTAATTCTCGAAACCGCCCGGATAGGAGGTCTGGCCGGCATTCTCGACAACCAGGGTCAGCGCCCGGCCGCGCGTGCCGGTGACGCGGAAATAGAACCACTGTGAGAAGTCCGCCGCATTGTCCTTGCGGATACGCAGGCGGGCGGTTGCGTCGGCGATGGAGACGACCTCGATGTTGCCGCCATCGAAGGCGCTGCTGATTGCGATCATGAAAAACCTGACAGGCTAGGGAGCTTTAACAAGGAAACACCGGAACGGCAGGAACCCTACCCTCCCGCCGGTGCGAAGCCAATGGCCGGCGGCCACGAACCACACATCTTCAGACGATAGCGTCATGCCCTCCACACATAGGACATCCGCACCGCCTGTCCATGGCGCCAGCCGCGCAAAAGGACCAGATAAATTGCGGGCAAGCCAGCAAAGCCGGAATGAGTGCCGGCTTGACGCAAGATTTGGTTGCCGTCACTGTGTTTGCCACGAGCATTAGGAATCGTAGGTAAACATATCGATTCGACCCTGGAATCGACTTTAACCAATCCGAAGGGATTGGAGACGATAATCAAAAACGAGGAACGCACCACCGGTTCAGGATACCCGGCCGCCTATACCGGCAAGGCCAGGGTCACCAGGCGGAAAGGCACGTAGAAGACATGCTCTATCATCTCTATGAAATGCAGCAGGCTGCGCTCGCTCCGGTGCGCATCATGACGGATGCAACACAGGCGCTGATGCGCAATCCCTGGGTACCGCTCAGCTATACCCAGTTCGGACAGTCGCTGGCCGCCGGCGCGGAAGTGCTGGAAGGTGTCATCAAGCAGCGCAACAAGCCGGACTGGCGCCTGGACACGACCCAGATCGACGGCAAGACCGTACCTGTAACGCAGGAAATCGCGCTCAGCCTGCCCTTCTGCGACCTGCTGCATTTCAAGCGTGATGCCAAGGGGCTGAACGATCCGAAAACCCTCGTCGTCGCGCCGATGTCCGGCCATTACGCCACGCTGCTGCGCGGCACGGTCCAAGCCCTGCTGCCGGGCCACGACGTCTATGTGACCGACTGGCACGATGCGCGGGACATCCCCGAATCCGAAGGTGCCTTCAACCTCGATTCCTATATCGATTATCTGATGCAGTTCATGCGGCATCTGGGCCGCGACACCCATCTGATCGCGGTCTGCCAGCCGGCGCCGATGGTGCTGGCTGCGGTTTCGCTGATGGCCGCCGCCGACGACAAGGCGCAGCCGCGCAGCATGACCCTGATGGGCGGTCCGGTCGATACGCGCGCCAACCCGACCATCGTGACCCGCTTCGCCGAGAATCGCTCCATGGACTGGTTCGAGCGCCATGTGGTGGCCACCGTACCGCTGCATTATCCGGGTGCCGGGCGGCGGGTGTATCCGGGCTTCATGCAGGTCGGCGCCTTCATTTCGATGAATCCGGGCCGCCACTTCCACGCCCATATCGACCAGTTCAAGCATCTGGTCCGCGGCGATGGCGAATCGGCCGACGGGCACCGGCGCTTCTACGACGAATATCTGACCGTGCAGGACATCTCCGCCGACTTCTATCTCGACACCGTAGAGCATGTGTTCAAGCTGCACTCGCTGCCGAAAGGCACGATGCGCTGGCGTACCCAGCGCGTCGATCCGGCCGCCATCACCAAGACCGCGCTGATGACCATCGAGGGTGAGCTGGACGACATCTCCGCCCCCGGCCAGACGCTGGCGGCGCATGATCTGGTGAAGAACCTGCCGAAATCCATGCAGGAGCATTACCTGCAGAAGGGCGTTGGCCATTACGGCATCTTCAACGGCCGCCGCTGGCGCGAGCAGATCATGCCGCGCATCGCCAGCTTCATCCGCAAGCACGAAAAGTAGGAAACCCGCCTACTCGGCCGTCTGGCTGGTCTCCGAAGCGGCCTCATAGGCCTGCTTCAGGTGCTGGTACTTGTTGCGCAGGTGATCGGCCAGCAGCCGTGAGAGCAGTGCCGAGTCGCGCTTCACCAGCGCGTCCAGGATCAGGTCATGCTCCGCGACCGCATGGTCCCAGCGCTCGCCGGACAGGTTCGCCATATAGCGGAAGCGCCGGATGCGCCCGTTCAGCGCGCCATAGGTCTGCGCCAGCGTGGCATTGCCGACCCCTTCAATGATCGCCAGATGGATCGCCTGGTTCAGCTTGAAATAGCTGTGCAGGTCGGCGCGCGCGTGGCAGGCCAGCATCTCGTAATGCAGCGCCTTCACCTCGGCGATGGCCGCATCGGTCATCCGGCTGGCCGCCAGCGATCCCGCCAGCCCTTCCAGCGCCACCATAACCTCGACGATCTCGTCCAGCTCCACCACGGTCAGCGGCGCGACCACGGCGCCCCGGTTGGGCAGCAGTTCCACCAGCCCCTCCGAGGCCAGCACCTTCAGCGCCTCGCGCAGCGGCGTGCGCGAGATGCCGAAGCGTTCGCACAGCACACGCTCCGGCACGCGCTTGCCGGGCTCCAGCTCGCCCTCGACGATCAGGTCACGCAGCCGCTCCACCACCTCGTCATGCAGGGAGCGTCGGGCGATACGCTGTTCGGTTACGGTATCGGATGCCAGCAGGGCCATGACGCATCCTACTCCGTCGCCAGTGCCATTTCGAGCACGCGGACGACATGCACCGCCTCGCGGCTGGCACCGTCATGGATCTGATGCCGGCACGACGTGCCGTCGGCAACCAGAATGACGCCCGGCTCCGCCTTGCGGATGGCCGGCAGCAGCGACGCCTCGGCCATCTTCATCGAGACCTCGTAATGCTCCGCCTCATAACCGAAGGCGCCGGCCATGCCGCAGCAGGAACTGTCGATGGTCTCCACCGCGAGGCCCGGTACCAGCTTCAGCACCTGCTGCACCGCCGGCATGGCGGCGAAGGCCTTCTGGTGGCAATGGCCATGCAGCAGCGCCTTGCTGGCCGTGATCGGCTTCAGCTCGAGCTTCAGCCGCCCGGCGCGCGCCTCGACGGCCAGGAATTCCTCCAGCAGCATGGCGCGCTCCGCCAGCGCGCCGGACTCGGCGCCGGGGTGCATCGAGCGGAACTCGTCGCGCAGAGTGAACAGGCAGGAAGGTTCCAGCCCCAGCACCGGCACGCCGGCCTCGATATAGGGTTTCAGCGCGTCCAGCATGC
>NZ_JAKUSO010000038.1:0-35390 GCF_022449305.1 Oceanibaculum sp.
GCGCTGGCGGACGGGCGCTGGGTGCCGGGCTTCCTGTGCGAGGCCTGTGCCGTCGCCACCGCCCGCGACATCACCGCCAGCGGCGGCTGGCGCAGCTGGACGATGCGGAAATCGGCCTAAGGAAGGGCGATCAGGCTGCCAACTGTCCGGTTCCCGCCGCGCGGACGATATCGGCGATCTGGGTGAGTTCATCGGCAAGCGGGTTGGTGCGGCGCCAGACCATGCCGATGGTCCGGGTCGGCCGGGGTACCGGCAGGCGGACGACGGAGACCGGGGCCGAGCGCGTCTCGACCGGCACCGCCATTTCCGGGATCAGGGTGACACCGATCCCCGCACCGACCATCTGCACCAGGGTGGACAGCGAGTTGCCCTCGATCATGTCGCGCGACGGCGAGACCGAGATCTTGCAGAAGGATATCGCCTGATCGCGGAAGCAGTGCCCCTCCTCCAGCAGCAGCAGCCGCATGTCGTGCAGCGTCTCCGCACTCGGCACCGGCTGGTCCGCATCGGCCTGCGGGCGGACCAGGAAGAATTCCTCCTCGAACAGCGAGACGGCGGCCAGTGCCGGCTCCGACACCGGCAGCGCCAGGATCGCAGCATCCAGCCTTCCATTCATCAACTCGCCGATCAGCCTTTGTGTCGTCGATTCGCGCGGCTGCAAATCCAGCCCCGGATAGGTCTGCGACAGGCTGTTGATGACGGAAGGCAGCAGATAGGGTGCGATCGTCGGGATGACGCCAAGGCGCAGGCGCCCGGTAAAGGGCCGGTGCGAGGCGCGGGCGAGATCCCCCAGCTCCTCCACCGCGCGCAGGATAACCCGCGCACGCACCGCAAGGGTTTCGCCCAGGCTGGTCAGGCGGACCTGCCGCGCGCCCCGTTCGACCAGCGGCGCGCCGATGATCTCCTCCAGTTCCTTCACCTGCAGGGACAGGGCCGGCTGAGAGATCGCGCAGGCCTCGGCGGCGCGACCGAAATGGCCGTGCTGGGCCAGTGCCTCGAAATAGCGCAGCTGTTTCATGGAGATATCAGTCATAAGTTTTTCATATCATACAGATTTGAAAATGCAATTTTATCTTATAACACATCTCGACCATACTTCGATGGCAAGGAAGCGGCGTACAGCAAGAACAACAAGCGCTGAATGACGAATTTCCCGTAATTCCGCAAACCAAGCGTCGGAGACGAACGATGAACGCACCAAGCAAGGGAGCCGCCGGCAAGTGTCCGGTCATGCATGGCGGTAACACCGCCACCAGCACCTCGGTCATGTCCTGGTGGCCGAACGCACTGAACCTCGACATTCTTCACCAGCACGACAGCAAGACCAACCCGATGGGGAAGGGCTTCAACTACCGCGAGGAGCTGAAGAAGCTGGATGTCGCGGCGCTGAAGAAGGATCTGCACGCGCTGATGACCGACAGCCAGGACTGGTGGCCGGCCGACTGGGGCCATTATGGCGGCCTGATGATCCGCATGTCCTGGCACGCCGCCGGTTCCTACCGGCTGGCCGATGGTCGTGGCGGCGGCGGCACTGGCAACCAGCGCTTCGCGCCGCTGAATTCCTGGCCCGATAACGTCAATCTCGACAAGGCGCGGCGCCTGCTGTGGCCGATCAAGAAGAAGTACGGCAACAAGGTCAGCTGGGCCGACCTGATGGTCCTGGCCGGCACCATCGCCTATGAGTCGATGGGGCTGAAGACCTTCGGCTTCGGTTTCGGCCGCGAGGATATCTGGCACCCGGAGAAGGACGTCTATTGGGGTGCCGAGAAGGAATGGCTCGCCCCCAGCGATGGCCGCTATGACAGCGTCGATGATCCCTCGACGATGGAAAACCCGCTGGGCGCCGTGCAGATGGGCCTGATCTATGTGAACCCGGAAGGCGTGAACGGCCAACCGGACCCGCTGAAGACCGCCGGCCAGGTGCGCGAGACCTTCAAGCGCATGGCGATGAACGACGAGGAGACCGTGGCGCTGACAGCCGGTGGCCACACCGTCGGCAAGACCCATGGCAATGGCGATGCGGCACTGCTTGGCCCCGATCCGGAATCGGCCGGCCTTGAGGAGCAGGGCATGGGCTGGAACAACAAGACCACGCGGGGCATCGGCCGTAACACCGTAACCAGCGGCATCGAGGGCGCCTGGACCACCCACCCGACCAAGTGGGACAATGGCTACTTCCACCTGCTGCTGAACTATGAGTGGGAGCTGAAGAAGAGCCCGGCAGGCGCCTGGCAGTGGCAGCCGATCGATATCAAGCCGGAAGACATGCCGGTCGATGTCGAGGACCCCTCGATCCGCTGCATGCCGATCATGACCGATGCCGACATGGCGATGAAGATGGACCCGGCCTATCGGGCGATCTCGGAGCGGTTCGCGAAGGATTTCGACGCCTTCTCCGACGCCTTCGCCCGCGCCTGGTTCAAGCTGACCCACCGCGACATGGGCCCGAAGGTGCGCTATTTCGGCCCGGACGTGCCGCAGGAAGACCTGATCTGGCAGGACCCGGTCCCGGTCGGCCCAACCAGCTATGACGTTAAGGCGGTGAAGGCGAAGATCGCCGCCAGCGGCCTGACGGCCAGCGAGATGGTCGCCACCGCCTGGGACAGCGCGCGCACCTATCGCGGCTCCGATATGCGCGGCGGCACCGACGGTGCCCGCATCCGCCTGGCCCCGCAGAAGGACTGGGAAGGCAATGAGCCGGCCCGCCTGAAGAAGGTGCTGGGTGTGCTGGAGGGCATTGCCGCCCAGAGCGGCGCCAGCGTGGCGGACGTGATCGTGCTGGCCGGCAATGTCGGCGTCGAGCAGGCCGCCAAGGCCGCCGGCTTCGACATCGAGGTGCCGTTCTCGCCCGGCCGCGGCGACGCGACCGACGAGATGACCGATGCCGAATCCTTCGAGCCGCTGGAGCCGATCCATGACGGCTACCGCAACTGGCTGAAGCAGGATTATGCCGTCAGTGCGGAGGAGCTGCTGCTCGACCGCACGCAGCTGATGGGCCTGACCGCCCATGAGATGACGGCCCTGATCGGCGGCATGCGCGTCATCGGCACCAACCATGGCGGCACGACGCACGGTGTCTTCACCGACCGCGCCGGGGCACTGACGACCGACTTCTTCGTGAACCTGACCGACATGGCCTACACCTGGAAGCCGGCGGGCAGGAACCTGTACGAGATCGTCGAGCGCAAGACCGGCAAGACGAAATGGACCGCGACCCGCGTCGATCTGGTGTTCGGTTCCAACTCGATCCTGCGGGCCTATGCCGAGGTCTATGCCCAGGATGACGGCAAGGAGAAGTTCGTGAAGGACTTCGTTGCCGCCTGGACCAAGATGATGAACGCCGGCCGCTTCGACATCGCCTAAGCGACGCCATCCCTCTCATCCGGGAAGCCGGCCGCCATACCCTTGGCGGCCGGTTTTCTTTTGCGCTGACCGAACGCCGAAAAGATCAGAGACGACGCGCGAAAATAATGTCCTGATAGCTGAGGCTTTCATCGACGCGCGGCACCCAGTCGCCAGGCGCCACCCGGTCCAGCGTCAGGCCGGCCTCTTCCAGCATCGCCATGACGATATCCTCCCGGAAGGCGATGGCTACTTCGGGACAGTCCTCGGAATGCGCCCAGAACCGGTCCGTCCGATAGGGCAGTTCCAGCCGGGGCGTACCGGCCTCCAGTGCGGCACGGCTCTCCTTGTTCAGCAGGAAGAACGTCGCCATCAGGCGGCCGCCCGGGGTCAGCACGCGCCGGATTTCCGTAAGATAAGCCCGGATATCCGCCTCCCGCATATGGGTGAAGACCGAGGCCAGGAAGACGAAATCGAACGCCCCGTCCGCAAAGGGCAGCCGGTAGCCGGCTGCCGATACCGCCCCGCCGGGGTTATAGGCGGCGTTGCGGATATCGGCATGGTGGAAGCGGAAATTCGGGTAGGCCGGGGTGATGTGAGTGGCGCACCAGTCCACATGCGGCTTGTGAATCTCCACCCCGTCATAGCGGCCGGCGGCGTCCATATACTCGCTCAGCGCATGGGCGATGCGGCCGACGCCGCAGCCGACCTCCAGCACCCTGTCCGTCGGCAGGAGACCGCCCTGCTGCGCCAGCACATCGCGGATCGACCGGCCGACCGCCAGATAATTATCGCTGCCGCCGACAAGCTCCACCAGATCCTCTGGCGGCAAGGGCAGCGCCAGCTTCTCCCGCCACGCCTCGATGGCGGCGCCGGCATGCGCCGCGATCAGCTTTTCCAGCCGACCCATCTCTTCAAGCACGGCAGGCCGGAACCGGAGGATCGCCGCATCCTCCACCTCGTTGCGGTCATGCAGTTCGAACTCGCGTTCAGAGCGCACCCGCGCCGGCATGTCGAGCGCGAGATCGGCCCGGCCGCGCCGGCGCTTCGCGTCCCATTCCGCCCGCGACTTGGTCATATAGTGGTTGACCTGGATCAGGTCCGTGCTGGCCTCCGGATGCTGGCCGCCCCGTCCCAGCGGGATCGCGCGGCGATGCTCGTCCACCGTCACCCCATCCACCAGATGATGCAGATGGATGTTCGGCCGCTTCAGATAATCGGCCCGCACGATGCTCTTCACATGCCGGTTGATCGGATGCGCTGGCGGGGCGCACCGCCGGAACCTGTCCATCACCAGGCCGGGCTCCCGGCTTTCCGCGCCGGAGGAGCCGAACAGCCGCCAGCCGACCCCGAGGGCCGGTACATCGGGATAGAGCCGCAGGAACTCCGGCAGCGAGGCGGCCTCCCTCGGCACCAGGAATTCGTCGAGATCGATGAAGGCGATCCATTCCGTCACGTCGCGCAGGCGGAACATGGCGCCCATATAGGCGGCAGCCTGACGGTTTTCCGGGAAAGCGGCGGAGGGCCAGGGCAGCAGGTCGATGATGCCGGCTGCCCTCAGCGAAGAGAGCATCCTAAGGCTGCCATCCGTGCTTTCATTGTCGAAGATCAGGAAATGATCCACCCCGACCGCCCGGTGATAGGCGATCCATTCCAGCAGATACGGCCCTTCGTTTCGAACGATGGCGCAGATTGTCAGATAATGCGGCTTCGGGCGTTCCCGCACCGCCATGCCCGGAACTACGGACCGGGCCTCGTCCGCCAGAAACGCCTGCTGGGCGGGGCCAATGGGCACGCCAAGCGATGGAATAAGGACCGAAACAGTATGGACCTTATTGTCCAGCAGGGATGCCGGCAGGCGGAACTGGAAGGCATGCCGGCCATCGCCGATGCCGGCATCGCGCAGATCTGGCCGGAAGATATCGGCGATACAGTTGCCGATGCTGACGCCGTCGAGCTGGATATCGACGCTGACCGGCTCGTCCGGCGCCTGCGGATTCCAGGCCCAGCCATACACCAGCCCCAGTTCCACCGCGTCGAGACAGCCGTGCATACGGTTCCTTCGGACAGTCCGGGGAAAGATGGTGGGCCCGGCAGGATTCGAACCTGCGACAACGCCGTTATGAGCGGCGGGTTCTAACCGCTGAACTACAGGCCCGTTAGGTGGCAGACGCCGTGTTCGGCTTTATCCCGCATGGGACAGGCGCCGTCAACCGAGGCGCGCATTCCACCCGCGTCAAAGAGAAACCCGCCGGCTGAAAGCACGGCGGGTCTCTTTATCCCACGACGGAAGCAGCGTCTCAGGTGTCGAGGAAGCTGCGCAGCTTGCGGCTGCGGCTGGGGTGCTTCAGCTTGCGCAGCGCCTTCGCCTCGATCTGGCGGATACGTTCGCGCGTCACCGAGAATTGCTGGCCGACTTCTTCCAGCGTGTGGTCGGTGTTCATGCCGATGCCGAAGCGCATGCGCAACACACGCTCCTCGCGCGGCGTCAGGCTGGACAGCACGCGCGTCGTGGTCTCGCGCAGATTGGCCTGGATCGCCGCATCCACCGGCAGGATGGCGTTCTTATCCTCGATGAAATCTCCCAGATGGCTGTCTTCCTCGTCGCCGATGGGGGTTTCGAGGGAGATCGGCTCCTTGGCGATCTTCAGCACCTTGCGCACCTTCTCCAGCGGCATGGCCAGCTTCTCGGCCAGCTCCTCCGGAGTCGGCTCGCGGCCGATTTCGTGCAGCATCTGGCGGCTGGTGCGCACCAGCTTGTTGATCGTCTCGATCATGTGCACCGGGATACGGATGGTGCGCGCCTGATCAGCGATGGAGCGGGTGATCGCCTGCCGGATCCACCAGGTGGCATAAGTCGAGAACTTGTAGCCGCGGCGGTATTCGAACTTATCGACCGCCTTCATCAGGCCGATATTGCCCTCCTGGATCAGGTCCAGGAACTGCAGGCCGCGGTTGGTGTATTTCTTGGCGATGGAGATGACGAGGCGCAGGTTGGCCTCGACCATTTCCTTCTTCGCCCGGCTGGCCTCGCGCTCGCCCTTCTGCACGGTCTGCACGATGCGGCGGAACTCGCCGATCGGCAGGGCCGCTTCCGAGGAGATGTCGGCGACCAGCTGGCGCAGCTTGCGCACCTCTTCTTCCTGGGTGGTCAGGAACTTGTCCCAGGCCTTGGAGCGGCCGGCCAGCGTCTCCAGCCAGTTCGGGTTCAGCTCGTTGCCGAAATAGGCCTTCAGAAAGTCCGGGCGCTTCACGCCGGCCGTCTCGGCCAGACGCAGGATGCGCCCCTCCAGCCCGGTCAGGCGACGGTTCAGCTCGTAAATCTGCTCCATCAGCGCTTCGATCCGGCTGTTGTTCAGCCGGATCTTGTTCATCATCTCTACAAGCTCGGAGCGCTGCTGTTCGTACTTGGCCTCCGACTGCTTGGTCAGCGCCTCGCCCTTCTGGATCTTCAGCAGGCGGCGCTCCTGCAGCTTCTGCAGCTTGCCATAGGATTCGGCAATCTGGTCGAGCTGCTCCAGCACCATCGGCTTCAGCTCGGCTTCCATCGCCGAGAGCGACATGGTGTTGTCGTCCTCGTCGCCTTCCTCGGCCTCTTCCGACTCGCCTTCCGGCTGATTTTCCTTGGCCTCGGCGGGCGCCGCTTCCTCGTCGCCCTCGCCGTCGCCCTCCGCCTCCTCGGCATCGGGACCGGCGCCATAGGTCGCGTCCAGATCGATGATGTCACGCAGCAGGATGCGGCCATCCAGCAGCGCATCGCGCCAGGCCAGGATGGCATCGAAGGTCAGCGGGCTTTCGCAGATGCCGCCGATCATCGCCTCGCGGCCGGCCTCGATCCGCTTGGCGATGGCGATCTCGCCCTCACGCGACAGCAGCTCGACCGATCCCATCTCACGCAAATACATGCGCACCGGGTCGTCGGTGCGGCCGATATCGTCATCGTCGATATTGCCGCCCTTCACGACATCTTCGTCGTCATCGCCGGCGGCGCCGCGATCCTCGCGCTCTTCCTTGTCCTCGTCGTCGATGACGTTCACGCCCATCTCGGAGAGCTGGGTCATGATGTCCTCGATCTGCTCCGACGACATCTGGTCGGACGGCAGCGCGGCGTTCAGCTCGTCATAGGTGATATAGCCGCGCTCCTTACCCTTCTGGATAAGGCGCTTCACAGCGGCACCGATATTGTCGATCAGCGGCGCATCATTCTGATCGTCGCGGGAATCGTCCTTATCGTCGGTCGTCGCCGGTTTGGTTGCCATTCGCTACTGCCCTCTCGATAAACATATGCGGAACGGACACCCCCCAGCATCCGCCGCATCATTCCCACAACTAAGACTGCTGACCGGACCCGCGTCCGCCGTTTCGCGATCCCGCACTTACGTCGGCAAAAGCCTGATCACCGAAATCCGGGCCGGTGACGAGTTCCTGCAAGGCTTGCCTCAGCGACTCCATGCGCGTCCAGTTTTCCTCGGTCATCTCGCCAGCGAGGGCCGCCTGGGCCTCCGCCAACTGTGCTTCAAGTTCGGCTTGCGCGGATGCCCGCGACAGCAGTTCCTGAAGCACGCTTCGCGCCCTGTCGGCAGAAGCCGAGGCGCCAATGAAACGGGCCGTCTCCTCGACCTCGGGCGACCGCAGCCGCTCCAGGGCCGTGGAATAACCCTGCGCAATTAGGTGGCTCTCGACATGCGGAACGTCAAGGTCGGAAACGCTAGCGGGGACGTGTAGAATCTCCTCCCGCAACCTGTCAAGCTCGGCATCCGCGAAGGGCAGCAGCGAGACGGCCTCCGAAAACTCATCGATCAGCGCCGGATGATTGATCAGCGCGGCGAGCAATATCTGCTCGGACCGGCGCGAGCGCAGGGCGAAGGCAAAGCGCCGGCTGCCGGTGCGCTCGATATGCTTCGCCGCCAGATCGGCCTGGGTTTCCGGCTCCCGCCGGCGGGCGCGCGGATTGTACTTGCCGCCCGGCCGGTCGCGCCAGCCGCGCCGATAGCCCTGCAGATGGCCATCCTCATAGCCATCGCCATAGCCCTGGCGGTAGCCGCCGAGATCGGCATCGCCAGCGGGCCGCGCCCCAGCGGCCGGAGTCGGCGCCGCCTCCCCCATCAGCCCGGCCAGCGCCGGATAGGCCTCGTCCATCTGCCGCAACAGGGCCGCGCGGTAGAAGCCCTGCACCGTGCGGTCGGCGATCTTCGCCGCATGCTCCTCTAGCGTCTGGCGCAGCAGGGCCAGCTGCTCCGGCGTCTCGTTCTGCAGCTTCGCCTGCTCGATCCGCCACAACGCCGTGACCATCGGCGCGGCCTTGTCGATCAGCCGGCGCATCGCGGCGGAGCCTTGCTTGCGGATCAGGCTGTCCGGGTCTTCCTTCGCCGGCAGCGTGACGAAGCGCAGGGAATAGCCCGGCTTCAGCAACGGCAGGGCGCGTTCGGCCGCGCGCGCGGCGGCGCGCTGGCCGGCGGAATCGCCGTCGAAGCACAGCACCGGCTCCGGCGCCAGCTTCCACAGCTGGAGAATCTGTTCTTCGGTCAGGGCGGTGCCCAGCGGCGCCACGGCATAATCGAACCCGCCCATGGCGAGGCCGATCACGTCCATATAGCCTTCGGTGACCAGCACGCTGCCGGCCTTGCCTGCCGCCTCGCGCGCCTGGGCCAGGCCATAGAGCACCCGCCCCTTGTGGAACAGCGGGGTTTCCGGCGAGTTCAGATATTTCGGCTGGCCATCGCCCATGACGCGGCCGCCGAAGCCGATGACCCGGCCACGCCGGTCGGTGATCGGGAAGATGACCCGGTCGCGGAAATAATCGATGGCGCCGCGCGCCCGTTCGCCCGGCCGATCAGAAGCTTCCTCGGCCGGCTTGTGCAACCCGCCCTCGACGATCAGCGCTTCCTCGAAGCCCTCGGCGACCAGATGCGCCTTAAGGGCGCTGCGCTCGTTCGGCGCATAGCCCAGGCGGAAGCGTTTCAGCGTCGCCTCGTCGAGGCCGCGGCCCTTCAGATATTCCATCGCCTGCTTGCCGACCGGCAGGCGCAGATTGCGCTCGTACCAGCGGCATGCCGCCTCCATCACCTCTTCCAGCGTGCGGCGCTTCTGGTCGCGCGCGCGTTCCTCCGGATGCTGGGCCGGCACCTGCAACCCGGCCATCTGGGCCAGCTTCTCGATGGCTTCCGGGAAGCTCAGCGCCTCGGTGTTCATGGCGAAGGTGATGACGTCGCCATGCGCCCCGCAACCGAAGCAATGGTAGAAGCCCTTGTCGTCATTGACGGTGAAGGACGGCGTCTTTTCGTTATGGAACGGACACAGACCCTGGAATTCCCGGCCCTTGCGCTGCAGGCGCACGCGCCGGCCAACGATCTCCGACACGGCCAGCCGGTCGCGCAGTTCGTTCAGGAATTCGGGCGGAAAAGACATCTAATCCCAGCGGTTCGTCAAAGCGGTTCGTCGTCGTTCAGCGACACCGTGCCAAGATGCGGGCGCCATCATACGCCGATTCGGCCGATGTGCGAGTCACTATAAGCCACGAAAAGACGAAGCCCCCGGACCGGCCGGGGGCTTCAGCGCAAGAACAGATATGTGCGGTCAGGCCGTCAGATGGCCACGCACCATGCCGGACGCCTTGCCGAAATCCATCTGGCCCGGATAGTTCTGCTTCAAGAAGGCCATGACCTTGCCCATGTCCTTCACGCCGGCAGGCTGGACATCGCTGATCGCCTTCTCGACCACCTTGGTCAGCTCCGACTCGTCGAGCTGACGCGGCAGAAACTTCTGGATGATCTCGATTTCGCCGCGCTCCTGCTCGGCCAGCTCGCAGCGGCCGCCGCGCTCATACATCTCGATCGAGTCATGGCGCTGCTTCACCATGCTCTGCAGCATCTGCTGAATCTCGGCCTCGTCGATGCCATCCGCGTTGCCACGGCCCCGCGCGCAAATGTCGCGGTCCTTGAGGGCCGCCAGGATGAGCCGCAGGGTGGACACGGCGCGCACGTCACGCGCCTTCATCGCTTCTTTAAGCGATTCGTTAAGTCGTTGGCGAAGCATTAAGTTCCTCGCATTCAGGGGCGAAGTCATGCGACGGTAATGCAAAACTGCGTCCCGCGCAAATTGATAAAAATTACCAACTCATTGGTTTTGTTGAGAAAATTTTATTTCTCAACACTTGACGGCGGCACGCGATTTGCTTATCACTCCGGCAATTTGCCCGCCGCTGCCATTCGTGCGCCCGCAACTCCTGCGGTGCGCGGGCGCTCGATATAGGATAGGCCCGATGCCAAATCAATATGGTTTCAACGTCCCGCCCCGGCCAGAGGGGGCGACGGCGGCGCTGGTGCTCGCCGACGGGACGGTATTCTGGGGATATGGACTGGGGGCCGCCACGACGAAGGTGGGCGAGGTCTGCTTCAACACCTCGATGACGGGCTATCAGGAGATCCTGACCGACCCGTCCTATGCCGGCCAGATCATCACCTTCACCTTCCCGCATATCGGCAATGTCGGCGCCAACGATGCCGATATCGAGACGATCACCCCGCCGGCACGCGGGCTGGTACTGCGCGCGCCGGTGACCGATCCGTCGAACTACCGCGCCACCCGGCATCTGGACGACTGGCTGAAGAGCCACGACCTGCCGGGCATCAGCGGCATCGACACCCGCAAGCTGACCCGCCGCATCCGCGACCAGGGCGCGCCGAACGGCGCCCTGTGCCACGCGCCCGACGGCAATCTGGATATTGCCGAGTTGCACCGGCTGGCCGCCGAATGGCCGGGGCTGGAGGGCATGGACCTGGCCAAGGAAGTCTCCTGCCGGCAGACCTACAAATGGGAGGAGACCCGCTGGGCCTTTGCCGACGGAGAGCGCCCGGAAGGCTATGGCACGCTCAACAGCCCGAAGAAGCGCGTCGTCGCCATCGATTACGGCGCCAAGCGCAACATCCTGCGCTGCCTGGCGAGCGCCGGCTGCGAGGTCACGGTGGTGCCCGCAACCTCCACCCTTGAAGATATATTGCGCCACGAGCCGGACGGCGTGTTCCTGGCCAATGGCCCGGGCGACCCGGCAGCGACCGGCGACTATGCCGTGACGGTGATCCGCGAACTGGTCGAGCGCGACATGCCTGTCTTCGGCATCTGCCTCGGCCATCAGATGCTGGCGCTGGCGATGGGCGGCAAGACCGGCAAGATGGAACGCGGCCATCGCGGCGCCAACCATCCGGTGCGCGACAACGAGACTGGCAAGGTGGAGATCACCAGCCAGAATCACGGCTTCGTCGTGCTGCCCGACACACTGCCCGACAATGTCGAGGTCACCCATGTCTCGCTGTTCGACGGCACGGTCGAGGGGCTGAAGGTCAGGGGCAAGCCGGTCTTCTCCGTCCAGCATCACCCGGAAGCCAGCCCCGGCCCGCACGACAGCCACTATTTGTTCACCCGCTTCGTTGACATGATGGATCGGAAGTAAAGAGAATGCCGAAACGTACAGACATCTCCTCGATCCTGATCATCGGCGCCGGGCCCATCGTCATCGGCCAGGCCTGCGAGTTCGACTATTCAGGCACCCAGGCCTGCAAGGCGCTGAAGGATGAGGGCTACCGCGTCATCCTGGTGAACTCCAACCCGGCCACGATCATGACCGATCCGGGCCTGGCGGATGCCACCTATATCGAGCCGATCACACCGGCCATCGTCGCAAAGATCATCGAGAAGGAGCGCCCGGACGCGCTGCTGCCGACCATGGGCGGCCAGACCGCGCTGAACACGGCACGCGACCTTGCCCGCGACGGTACGCTGGAGAAATTCGGCGTGGAGCTGATCGGCGCCGATCTGGAAGCCATCGAGAAGGCGGAGGACCGCCAGCTGTTCCGCGAGGC
The DNA here is from genome assembly GCF_022449305.1 of Oceanibaculum sp. Classification (NCBI taxonomy): domain Bacteria; kingdom Pseudomonadati; phylum Pseudomonadota; class Alphaproteobacteria; order Rhodospirillales; family Oceanibaculaceae; genus Oceanibaculum; species Oceanibaculum sp. The sequence continues at coordinate 12,201 of NZ_JAKUSO010000038.1, forward strand.
GATGGACCGCATCGGCGTGCCCTCGCCCAAGAGCAGCCTGATCAAGTCGATGGAAGCGGCCGATGCGGCGCTGGCCGATGTCGGCCTGCCGGCCATCATTCGCCCCTCCTTCACGCTGGGCGGCCAGGGTGGCGGCATCGCCTACAACCGCGAGGAGTTCGAGCAGATCGTCCAGCAGGGCCTCCGGCTGTCGCCGGTCCATGAGGTGCTGATCGAAGAATCGGTGCTGGGCTGGAAGGAATTCGAGATGGAGGTGGTCCGCGACCGCGCGGACAATTGCATCATCGTCTGCTCCATCGAGAATATCGACCCGATGGGCGTGCATACCGGCGATTCCATCACCGTCGCCCCGGCGCTGACGCTGACCGACAAGGAATACCAGCGCATGCGCGATGCCTCCATCGCCTGCCTGCGCGAGATCGGCGTCGATACCGGCGGCTCCAACGTGCAGTTCGCTGTGAATCCGGAAGATGGCCGACTGGTCGTCATCGAGATGAACCCGCGCGTCAGCCGCTCCTCCGCACTGGCCTCCAAGGCGACCGGCTTCCCCATCGCCAAGGTCGCGGCGAAGCTGGCCGTCGGCTACACGCTGGATGAGCTGGACAATGACATCACCGGCGTGACCCCGGCCTCCTTCGAGCCGACCATCGATTATGTCGTCACCAAGATGCCGCGCTTCACCTTCGAGAAGTTCCCCGGCTCGGAGGCGATCCTCAGCACCTCGATGAAGTCGGTCGGCGAGGCGATGGCCATCGGCCGCACCTTCCAGGAAAGCCTGCAGAAGGCGCTGCGCTCCATGGAGACCGGACTGACCGGGCTTAACGAGGTGGAGATTCCGGGCGCCGAGGGTGACCAGGTGGACCGTGCCGCCATTGTCGCGGCGCTGACGAAATCGACGCCGGACCGGCTGCTGCGCACCGCCCAGGCCCTGCGCCTCGGCCTCACGGTCGAGGAGATTTACGACGCCTGCGCTATCGACCCGTGGTTCCTGCGGCAGATCGAGGAGATCGTGGCCGCCGAGGCGGAAGTCCGCAAATCCGGCCTGCCGGAGAACAAGCAGGGGCTGCACCGGCTGAAGCAGATGGGCTTCTCCGACGCGCGCCTGTCGGAGCTTGCCGGCCTGTCGGAGGACGAAGTCGCCGCGCGCCGGCGCATCCTCGACATCCATCCGGTCTACAAGCGCATCGACACCTGCGCCGCCGAGTTCGCCAGCCGCACGCCCTATATGTACTCGACCTACGAGGGTAACGGGCTGGAGCCGGCGGAGTGCGAGTCCGAGCCGAGCGACCGCAAGAAGATCATCATCCTGGGTGGCGGGCCGAACCGCATCGGCCAGGGCATCGAGTTCGACTATTGCTGCGTCCATGCCGCCTTCGCCCTGTCGGAGGCCGGCTTCGAGACCATCATGGTCAACTGCAACCCGGAAACCGTCTCGACCGACTACGACACGTCGGACCGGCTGTATTTCGAGCCGCTGACGGCGGAGGACGTGATCGCGCTGGTGCGCCGCGAGCAGACCAACGGCAGCGTGCTGGGCGCCATCGTGCAGTTCGGCGGCCAGACTCCGCTGAAGCTGGCAGCGGCACTGGAAGCGGCGAAGATCCCGATCCTCGGCACCTCGCCCGACGCCATCGACCTGGCGGAGGACCGCAAGCGCTTCCAGCAGCTGCTGAAGCAGCTGGGCCTGCGCCAGCCGGCCAACGACACCGCCTTCTCGGCTGAAGAGGCGGAGAAGATCGCGGTGGAAATTGGCTTCCCCGTCGTCATCCGCCCGTCCTATGTGCTGGGCGGCCGGGCGATGGAGATCGTGCACGATGTTAGCCAGCTGCGCCGCTACATGCGCGACGCGGTGAAGGTATCCGGCAAGAACCCGGTGCTGATCGACGATTTCCTCAGCCACGCGACCGAGGTTGACGTGGACGCGCTGGCCGATGGCGACGACGTGCATGTCGCCGGCATCATGGAGCATATCGAGGAGGCCGGTATTCATTCCGGCGACAGCGCCTGCTCCCTGCCGCCGATCACGCTGCCGGTCGATATCGTCGAGGAAATCCGCACCCAGACCCGGCTTCTGGCCCAGGGGCTGAAGGTGGTCGGGCTGATGAATGTGCAGTTTGCGGTGAAGGGCCGGGACATCTACATCCTTGAGGTGAACCCGCGCGCCAGCCGCACCGTGCCCTTCGTCGCCAAGGCGACCGGCGTGCCCATCGCCAAGATCGCCTCGCGCGTCATGGCGGGCGAGAAGCTGGCCGGCTTCAACCTGTCCACCCGGCCGCTGAAGCATGTAGCGGTGAAGGAGGCTGTATTCCCCTTCGCCCGCTTCCCCGGCGTCGATCTGATCCTGGGCCCGGAGATGAAATCGACCGGCGAGGTGATGGGCATCGACATGGATTTCGGCCTTGCCTTCGCGAAGTCGCAGCTGGCCGCCGGCGTGGAACTGCCGCAGTCCGGCACGGTCTTCATTTCGGTGAAGGACGACGACAAGCCGCTGGCCACGATTCTTGCCAAAAAGCTGGTCTCCTTCGGCTTCAAGATCATCGCCACCAGCGGCACCGCCAACCACTTCAAGCAGGAAGGGCTGACGGTTGATCGGGTGAAGAAGGTGCTGGAGGGACGCCCGCACATCGTGGACAACATGCTGAGCGGCCATGTCGATCTGGTGTTCAACTCGACCGAGGGTGCCCAGGCCATCGCCGACAGTTTCAGCTTGCGCCGCACCGCGCTGACCCACAATATTCCTTATTACACGACCGTGGAGGGTGCGAGAGCAGCCGTACAAGCCATCGAAGCCCTGCGGTCGGGGCGGATTGAAGTGGCACCGCTGCAATCCTATGTTACCGGTTCGTTCTAGGTTCTGACTCCGTCGGGACCGGGCGGTAAATATTGACCGCGCGGGCATTTCGGTTTTGCCCCGCGCTTTACTTTTTTGCTTACGGGATGAGGGGACATGGAAAAGATCCCGACGACCGCGGAAGGCTATGAACGTCTCGTGGCGGAACTGAAGACGCTGAAATCGGTGGAACGGCCGGCGGTGATCCGCGCCATCGCCGAGGCGCGCGAACATGGCGATCTTTCCGAGAATGCCGAGTACGCCGCCGCGCGTGAACGCCAGAGCTTCATCGAAGGCCGTGTGCTGGAGCTGGAGGACAAGATCTCGCGCGCCGAGATCATCGATCCCTCGAAGCTGTCCAACGACAAGGTGACCTTCGGCACCACCGTCACGCTGGCGGACGAGGATACCGACGAGGAGACCACCTACACCCTCGTCGGCGCCGAGGAGAGCGACGTTTCCGCCGGCCGCCTGTCGATCCAGGCCCCGCTGGCCCGCGCCATCATCGGCAAGTCGGTCGGCGACACCATCGAGGTGACGACGCCGCGCGGCTCGAAATCCTACGAGGTCGTGAAGATCGAGGTGCGGTGAGCCGCATGCTCTGACTGTTTCGGGAAAGGCCGCTTCGTGCGGCCTTTTTCATGGCGGGGTTTGACGGTCCCGTCCGCTTGCCTATTATCGCTTCAGTTCCACCCAGTCGGGCCGGCGCCAGCGCCGTGTTCCTCCAGCCAGTTACCGCCTAGAAAGCCAGGGAGTATCCAGATGGGTCAGTTCGGGATCGGCCAGCCGATGACGCGCAAGGAAGACCAGCGCTTCATCACCGGGACGGGGCGCTACACCGACGATATCCGCCTGCCCGGCGAGGCGCACGGCTTCGTGCTGCGCGCGCCCTTCGCCCATGCCAATTTCACAATTGGCGACCTGTCCGCCGCGAAGGCCGCCCCCGGCGTGCTGGCGGTGCTGACCGGCGAGGATGTGGCGAAGGACGGCATCGGCGACATTCCCTGCCGGGTGCCGATCAAGAATATCGACGGCTCCATGAGCATCCTGCCGCCCTTCCCCATCCTGGCACATGGCACGGTGCGGCATGTCGGCGACGCGGTCGCCTTCATCGTCGCCGAGACGGTGGAGCAGGCGCAGGACGCGTCCGAGCTGATCGAGGTCGAGTATGACGAGCTGCCGGCCATCGCCGACACCGGCCGCGCCACGGCGCCGGATTCGCCGCTGGTCTGGCCGCAGGCGAAGAACAACCTCTGCTTCGACTGGGAGATGGGCGACGGCAAGGCCGCCGAGACGAACGCCGCCAAGGCCCATCACATCACCCGCATCCGGCTGGTGAACAACCGGCTGGTGGTGAACTCCATGGAGCCGCGCAACGCCATCGGCACCTACGATCCGGCGAAGGACAGCTACGAGCTGTACACCACCTCCCAGGGCTCGCACACGCTGCGCGGCCTGCTGGCGGAGAACATCTTCAAGGTGGCGCCGGAGAAGATCCGCGTGGTCACGCCGGATGTCGGCGGCGGTTTTGGCATGAAGCTGTTCCTCTACCGCGAACATGCGCTGACCATGTATGCGGCGAAGAAGATCGGCCGCCCGGTGCGCTGGGTCGCCTCGCGCTCCGACGGGTTCGTCAGCGACACCCAGGGCCGCGACCATGTGACGGAGGCCGCCCTGGCGATGGACAAGGACGGCAATTTCCTGTCGCTGCAGGTGAACATCACCGCCAATCTGGGCGCCTACCTGTCGAACTTCTCGACCTATGTGCCGACCATGGCCGGCTCCAACATGTATCAGGGGCTGTACAAGACGCCGGCCGTGCATGTGCATGTGCAGGGCGTGTTCACCAACACCGTGCCGGTGGACGCCTATCGCGGCGCCGGCCGGCCGGAAGCGGCCTATCTGGTCGAGCGGCTGGTGGACAAGGCGGCACGCGAAATGGGCCTCAGCCCCGACGAAATCCGCCGGCGCAACTTCATCCCGCCGGAGGCAATGCCCTACAGCACAGCCCTGGGCGACGTCTATGACAGCGGCGAATTCACCGCCCATATGGAGCAGGCGATGCAGAAGGCCGGCTGGGCCGGTATTTCCGCCCGCAAGGCCGAGGCGCGCAAGCGCGGCAAGCTGCGCGGCATCGGCATGTCCACCTATGTCGAGGCGTGCGGCGGCGGCTCCGACGAGACCGCGACTGTCAGCGTGAACGAGGATGGCGGCGCCACCGTGCTGATCGGCACCCAGTCGAACGGCCAGGGCCACGAGACCGCCTATGCGCAGATCGTCTCCGAACATCTCGGCCTGCCGCTGGACCGGATCACGGTGAAGCAGGGCGACACAGCGGAGATCGCCACAGGGCGCGGTACCGGCGGCTCGCGCTCCGTGCCGGTCGGCGGTGCGGCGCTGGACGGCGCCTCGCTGAAGCTGAAGGAAAAGGCACAGAAGCTGGCGGCCCATCTGCTGGAAGCCGCCGAGGCGGACATCGAGTTCGAGGATGCGGTCTTCACCATCGCCGGCACCGACCGGCGCATGACACTTGCCGAGGTCGCCACCGCCGCCAGCGACCCGGCGAAGCTGCCCGAAGGCATGGAGCCGGGCCTGAAGGTCGAGAATGCCTGGAAGCCGCCGGCAGCCACCTTCCCCAACGGCACCCATATCTGCGAGCTGGACATCGATGCCGACACCGGCACGGTGGAATTCGTGAAATACACGGTGGTGGACGATTTCGGGAAGATCATCAACCCGCTGCTGCTGGCCGGCCAGGTGCATGGCGGCGTGGCGCAGGGCATCGGCCAGGCGCTGTACGAACACACCATCTATGACGGCGATACCGGGCAGCTGGTCACCGGCTCCTTCATGGATTACTGCATGCCGCGCGCCGACCAGATTCCCTTCGTCGATTTCGACATGCACAACGTGCCCTGCACCACCAACGCGCTGGGCATCAAGGGCTGCGGCGAGGCCGGTGCCATCGGCGCGCCGCCGGCGGTCATCAACGCCCTTGTGGACGCGCTGCAGGAATTTGGCATCGATCACATCGACATGCCGGCCACCGCGCCGGTGATCTGGCAGAAAATCCAGTCCGGTACGGCCAAGGCAGCAGCGTGAGCACGCCGGACCTCGCCGCCCTGCTGGGGCCGGTGAAGCGGATCGCACGGGAAGCCGGGGAGGTCATCCTCGGCTTCTACCGCGACGGGTTCAGCGTCGAGGGCAAGGCGGACGGCTCCCCCGTCACCGCCGCCGACCGCGCGGCCGACGATCTGATCGTCGCCCGGCTGCGCGAGATCGCCCCGGACATCCCCATCGTCTCCGAGGAATCGCACGCCGATGGCGCACGGCCGGATGTCTCCGGCGGGCGCTTCTGGCTGGTCGATCCGCTGGACGGCACCAAGGAGTTCGTGAACCGCAATGGCGAGTTCACCGTCAATATCGGCCTGATCGACAAGGGCGTGCCGGTGCTGGGCGTGATCCTGGTGCCGGTCACCGGCAGGCTCTACTGGGGTGCCATCGGTCTTGGCGCCGGGCTGGAGACGGAGGCGGGCAGCCATGCGATCACGGCGCGCAAGGCTCCCCAAGATGGGCTGACGGTCGCCGCCAGCCGGTCCCATAGAAATCCGGCGCTGGAAACCTATCTTGCTACCGTTCCGATGAAGGACCAGAAGGTTGCCGGCAGTTCGCTGAAATTCTGCCTGGTGGCCGAGGGCGAGGCCGATCTTTACCCCCGCACCGGGCCGACATCGGAATGGGATACGGCGGCTGGCCACGCCATCGTGCTGGCTGCCGGGGGGCATGTGGAGACCATGGACGGCGCGCCGCTGGCCTATGGCAAGCCGGGCTTCCTCAATCCCGAGTTCGTCGTCAGGGGGAAGAACTAGGAACACGGCATTCCGATGAGCGAGGCAGTTGCCGGCCCGGCCGGCTCACCCAGCACACTCGACCGCGCCTATGAATTTCTGAGTGGCGACGATGCGGCGGACCGCAGCTGCGCCGCGATTCCCGACAGCGCCTGCACGGCGCTGCCGCGCAATTACCTGCTGAATGTCGCGAACGGCGCCTGTACCAAACTGGCCGAACAGCTCGCCAGCCCCGGTCTCGTGCTGCCCTGGGTGATTGGTGCGCTGGGCGCGCCGGCCTTCCTGGTCGGGCTGCTGCAGCCGGTAAAGCAGGCCGGCTCTCTGCTGCCGCAACTGGCCGCCGCCGGTGCCATCCGCCGACTGGCCCGCCGAAAATGGGCCTGGGTCACTGCCGGCATCACGCAGGCATTCTGCCTGCTGCTGATGATCCCCGCCGCCCTCCTGCTGCCACTGATGGCCGCCGGTATCACCATCGTCGCCTTGCTGGCGCTGTTCTCCGCCGCCAGCGGTGTCGGCTCCGTCGCCTTTCAGGACGTGACCGGCAAGACCGTGCCGAAGGGCCGCCGGGGCCGCATGCTGGCCAACCGCGCCGCCATTGGCGGGGCGCTGACGCTGGCTGCCGGCATCGGCCTGCGCTGGGGGCTGGAGGGCGAGGCTGAGAGCCTGTTCCCCTATCTGATGCTGATCGGCGCGGCGGCGATCCTGTGGGCGCTGGGCGCGCTGTGCTTTGCCGCCATCGCGGAAGAGAAAGGGGCGAAGGAAGGCGGGCAAACGCCGCTCGATTCCTTCCGCGAGGGGTTGCATCTGATGCGCGACAAGCCCGGTTTCCGCAAATTCCTGCTGGCCCGCAACCTGCTGCTGTCAGTCGAGCTGGCGATGCCGGTCTATGCGCTGCACGCCCAGCGCACCGTCGGCGAGGGGCTGGGCGGGCTTGGCCTGTTCGTCATCGCGGTCGGTATTGCCGCCATCATCTCCAGCCCGTTCTGGGGCCTGTTCGCCGACCGGTCCAGCCGCCTCGTCATGGGCTTGAGCGGCCTGGTCGCCGCGCTGGCTGCCTTCCTGGCACTGGCGCTGCCGCATCTGGGCGATGCCTACCAGACACCGGCGGCCTACGCGCTGGTGTTCGTCATCATCGGCATCGCCGAGGCCGGGGTGCGGCTCGGCCGCAAGACCTATCTGGTGGATGGCGCCCCGGCCGACCAGAAGGGCCTCTATGCCGCCTTCAGCAATACAGCGACCGGCGCGCTGACAGTGATCGCCGGGGCGGTCGGTGCCTCCGTACTCGCCCTGGGCGTGGACCAGGCGATCCTGCTGCTGGGCGTGCTCGGCGTGCTGTCCGCACTGGCCTGCGCGCGCCTGCCGGAAGCCGACCGGATGGCGGCCTGAGCCTTCCGTGAACCTTCCGTGGGCTTGGCGGGTCACGCCGTGCTCACCGTCTGGTGATTTGCCCTCCCGGCAGCACGGGCTATCTTGGTTTCCGACAGTGCCGCGAAAGCAGGAGACGGAACCATGCTGATCAAACGCAAGAAGGGCTGGGAGCTGCCGGAATCGGCGGCAACGCCGGAAGCCCTGTTCCGCGACCGCCGCCGGCTGATGAAGGGCCTCGCCGCCGGCTCCATCCTCGCCGCCATGCCGGGGCTGACCGCCTGCGGCAGCGAGGCCGCGCCGATGAAGGACCCGTCTGCCTCGCTCTATCCCGCCATGCGCAATCTGCGCTATCGCGTGGACCGCGAGATGACGGCGGAGGAGCTGGCCACCACCTACAACAATTATTACGAGTTTGGCTCGCACAAGAATATCTGGCGCGCGGCGCAGAGCCTGCCGATCCGCCCCTGGACCGTCACACTGGACGGCATGGTGGAAAAGGAACAGCAGATCGCCATCGACGATCTGCTGGCGATGGTGAAACTGGAGGAACGCGTCTATCGCTTCCGTTGCGTCGAGGCCTGGGCGATGACCGTGCCCTGGACCGGCTTCCCGATGCGCCGGCTGGTGGAGATCGCCAAGCCGCTGTCGGGTGCGAAATATGTGCGGATGGAGACCTTCAAGGACCCGTCCATCGCGCCCGGCCAGAAGCAGAGCTGGTACCCCTGGCCCTATGTCGAGGGGCTGACCATGGCCGAGGCCACCAACGAGCTGACGCTGATGGCGACCGGCATCTATGGCCAGCCGATTCCGGCGCAGAATGGCGCGCCGATCCGCCTGATCACACCGTGGAAATACGGCTTCAAGCAGCTGAAATCCATCGTCCGCTTCACCTTCACGGATGAGCGTCCCAAGGGTTTCTGGGAGGAAATCCAGGGCCGCGAATATGGCTTCTGGGCGAATGTGAACCCGGAAGTGCCGCATCCGCGCTGGAGCCAGGCCACCGAGCGGCTGCTGGGCCCGGACACCCGCGTGCCGACCCTGCTCTATAACGGCTATGCCGATTTCGTGGCCGATATGTACAAGGGGATGGAGGGCGAGCGGCTGTTCATGTAGCCCCCGCCTGAAGACCCTAGTTCTTGGCGGCCTTGTAGATTTCCTTGGCCAGCGCGGCGATTTCCCGACCGGCAACGCTGGACGGTGCCGTCTCCGCAATGCCCTTGCCGTCCAGCAGGGCCGCCGCCAGCGCCACCCGGTTGCCCAGCCGCGTCTTTGCCAGCTTCACGCCCAGCTTCGCCGCCGCCTGTTCCATGACATCGGCCAGGTTGGCGCGCGGCGGCACCCGGTTCAGCACCAGCAGCACATCGGTCTTTTCCTGCTTGGCGAGGTCGAGCGTGGCCTGCGTCGCCCACAGATCCATCGGGCTGGGCTGTACCGGCACCACCACCAGGTCGGCGACTCGCACCGCGACGCGTGCCTCTGTCTCGGCGTGCGGCGGGCTGTCGATCACCAGCACGTCGAACTGCTTCTTCAGCTTGTCCACCTCGCCGGCGACGCGCCAGCCGGTCAGCGCGCGGATATCCGGCTGCTCCGGCGCATCGGGCAGCGCACGGCGGATATCCGCCCAGGCGGTGATGCTGGCCTGCGGGTCGATGTCGAGCAGCGCCACGCTGCGCCCGGCCTTCGCCCAGGCCACCGCCAGATGGGCGGCGAGCGTGGTCTTGCCGGCACCGCCCTTCTGCTGCGCGATGGTGATGATGCGTGCGCTCATGGCCTTCTCCCGCTGGCTGTCGAGTGTGCTCATGTTGCACTGCAAAGCAACGGATAACAAGGCACGCTCTTGACGCCGGCGCCGCCCTGCGCCATGGCTTCGCGGCCATGAGTGAAGCTATACGAATCCTGCCCGCGACCGACGCTGCCATCGACGAGGCGGCGGCGCTGCTGCGCGCAGGCCAACTGGTCGCCTTCCCGACCGAGACGGTCTATGGGCTGGGCGGCGACGCGACCGACGACCGCGCCGTGGCCGCCATCTTCGCCGCCAAGGGCCGGCCCAGCTTCAACCCGCTGATCTCGCACCTGCCCGATGTGGCCCACGCGCGGGAACTGGCGCTGTTCACGCCGCTCGCGGAAAAGCTGGCCGCCGCCTTCTGGCCGGGGCCGCTGACCATGGTGCTGAAGCGCCGGCCGGACTGCCCGGTCTCGCATCTGGCCTGCGCCGGTCTCGATACCATCGCCTTGCGCGTGCCGGCCCATCCGGTGGCAAAGCGGCTGCTGGAAGCGGTGGGACGTCCGGTGGTCGCGCCCAGCGCCAACCCGTCCGGCCGGGTCAGCCCGACCAGCGCGGCACATGTCGCCGAAGGGCTGGCGGGCCGGCTGGCGCTGGTGCTGGATGGCGGACCCTGCGCCATTGGCCTTGAATCCACCGTGGTCGATGCCAGCGGCGACCGGCCCGTGCTGCTGCGTCCCGGCGGCGTGACGCTGGAAGCGCTGGAGCAGGTGGCCGGCCCCGTCATCACCCCCAAAAGCGATCCTGACGCGCCGACCTCCCCCGGCCAGCTCGCCAGCCATTACGCCCCTGCTCTGCCGGTGCGGCTGAAAGCGACCGAGGTGCGGCCCGGCGAGGCGCTGCTGGCCTTCGGCCCGGCGCTGCCGGGGGCTGCCGTCACGCTGAATCTGAGCGAGACAGGCAACCTCGAAGAGGCCGCCGCCAACCTGTTCGCCCTGCTGCGGGCGCTGGACCGGCCGGGGCTGGCCGGCATCGCCGTCATGCCGGTCCCGGAGGCCGGCCTCGGCCTTGCCATCAACGACCGCCTGCGCCGCGCGGCAGCCCCGCGCTGAGCGGCCTTGTTCCTGCCAAACTGGCGGGTAACATGGAGTCAGAGGAAAACGCGACCCCAAGGGAGTTGACCGCCATGAAGGCGCTGGCCGAAACCGTCATCGACGACACGCTGCAACGCATCCGCGCTCTGGTCGGCGACAAGGGCTACATCACCGCCGCCGACGCGATGGAGCCGCATCTGGTGGAATGGCGCGGGCTGTGGCGCGGCCAGGCGCGCGCCGTGGTGAAGCCGGCGGACACGGCGGAAGTCGCTGAGGTGGTGACGCTGTGCGCCGAGGCCGGCATCCCCATCGTGCCGCAGGGTGGCAACACCTCGCTGGTCGGCGGCTCCGTCCCCTATGAGGATTTTGACGGCATCATCCTGTCGCTCGCCCGCATGAACCGCGTGCGCGCCATCGACCGCATGAACTACACCATGACCGTCGAGGCCGGCTGCGTGCTGGCCGATTTGCAGCGCGTGGCGGAGGAGAATGACCGCTTCTTCCCGCTCAGCCTCGCCGCCGAGGGCAGCTGCATGATCGGCGGCAATCTCTCCACCAATGCCGGCGGCGTGAATGTGCTGCGCTATGGCAACACGCGCGAGCTGGTGCTGGGGCTGGAGGTCGTGCTGCCCGACGGCACGGTGTGGGAAGGGCTGCGCGGGTTGCGCAAGGACAATACCGGCTACGATCTGAAGCACCTGTTCGTCGGCGCCGAGGGCACGCTGGGCATCGTCACCGCGGCGGTGCTGAAACTGTTCCCGAAGCCGACACGGCGCGAAACCGCGATGGTCGCGATTTCCGGCCCGGACGCCGCCATCGAGCTGCTGGCCCGCGCCCGCGCCGCCAGCGCCGACGGTGTGACCAGCTTCGAGCTGATGCCGCGCATCTGCTTCGACTTCGTGCTGGCGCACATCGCCGATACGGTCGATCCGCTGCCGCAGCGCTATGACTGGCATGTGCTGCTGGAACTCAGCTCGACTGCGCCGGAGGATGACGGCCTCGCCGAGAAGCTGCAGAACCTGCTGGAAAAGGCAGCGGAGGACGGCCTCGTGCTGGACGCCGCCATCGCGCAGAACCAGGCCCAGGCGAACGCCATGTGGAAGCTGCGCGAGACCGTCTCCGAGGCGCAGAAGCCGGAGGGTGCCTCGATCAAGCACGATGTCTCCGTGCCGGTCAGCCGGGTGCCGGAATTCCTGCGCCGTGCCGACGAAGCGGTGGCGCAGGCGGTGCCCGGCATCCGCGTGGTCGGCTTCGGCCATGTCGGCGATGGCAACATCCACTACAATCTGTCGGTGCCGATGGGCGGCGACAATCAGGCCTTCCTGGCGCGCTGGGAGGAGATCAACGAGATTGTCCACGACATCGTGCACGATATGGGCGGCAGCATCTCCGCCGAGCACGGCCTCGGCCGGCTGAAGCGCGAGGAGATCACCCGCTACAAGAGCCAGACCGAGATGGAGCTGATGCGCAAGATCAAGGCACTGATCGACCCCAAGGGCATCATGAACCCGGGGAAGGTGCTGTAGGCCACCACCCACTCCGACCGTCACCCCCGCACTTGTTGCGGGGGTCCAGGCGTCAACCTGCTGGATCATTGGTCGAGTGAGCTGAACCCTGGATTCCCGGCACCCAGTGGGCTTGGGGCCGGGAATGACAGGTGCGGTGCTGCATTGACAATCCCGCCGGCTTGCCCGTCAGATGGCGCAAAACAGCCGTCAGGGAGACCCGCCGCATGACCGCCTATTCAGCGCCCTTGAAGGACATGGCGTTCGTCCTGAACCGCGTGCTCGACCTGAAGGGGGTCTCATCCCTGCCGGGTTATGAGGCGGCGGAGCCGGCGCTGGTCGAGCAGGTGCTGGAGGAGGCGAACAAGCTGGCGCGCGACGTGCTGGCGCCACTAAACGCGCCGGGCGACCGGGCGGGCAGCCGGATAGAGAATGGCGTGGTGCGCACGCCCGACGGCTTCAAGCAGGCTTACGGCCAGTTCACCGAAGGCGGCTGGAACGGCGTGCCCTTCGACCCCGATTATGGCGGGCAGGGCTTGCCCTGGCTGGTGCAGCAGGCGCTGGCGGAGATGTGGCAGTCGGCCAACATGTCCTTCGGCCTGTGCCCGCTGCTGACACAGGGCGCCATCGAGCTGCTGCACGCCCACGGTACGGCGGAGCAGAAAGCGCTCTACCTGCCGCGCATGATCGCGGGAGACTGGACCGGCACGATGAATCTGACCGAGCCGCAGGCCGGCTCCGATGTCGGGGCGGTGAAGACCCGCGCCGTTCCCGAAGGGAACAATTACCGGATCACCGGCCAGAAAATCTACATCACCTATGGCGACCATGACTGGACGGAGAATGTCATCCACATGGTGCTGGCCCGGCTGCCCGGCGCGCCGGAGGGCACAAAGGGGATCAGCCTGTTCCTGGTGCCGAAATTCCTGGTGAACCCGGACGGATCGCTGGGCGAGCGCAACGACCTGCGCCCCGTCTCGCTGGAACACAAGCTGGGCATCAATGCCAGCCCGACCTGCGTCATGGCCTATGGCGATAAGGACGGGGCCATCGGCTATCTGGTCGGCGGCGAGAACCGTGGCATGGAATGCATGTTCACCATGATGAACAATGCACGGCTGGCGGTCGGCACGCAGGGCCTGTCCATCGCCGAGCGCGCCTACCAGCAGGCGCTCGATTACGCGAAGACACGCATCCAGTCGCGCGATGCCAGCGGGTCGGCCGAACCGGTCGCCATCATCCGCCATCCCGATGTGCGGCGCATGCTGATGAGCATGAAATCAGGCATCGAGGCGATGCGCGGCCTGTCCTACCTCGCCGCCTGGGCACTGGACCATTCCAAGCGCAACCCCGACGACGGCGAGCGCGCCCGTGCGCAGCGGCTGATCGACCTGCTGACGCCCATCGTGAAGGGCTGGTGCACCGACCTCGGCATCGAGATCGCCTCCACCGGCGTGCAGGTGCATGGCGGCATGGGTTTCATCGAGGAGACCGGGGCCGCGCAGCATTACCGCGATGCGCGCATCCTGCCGATCTATGAGGGCACCAACGGCATTCAGGCGAATGACCTTGTCGGCCGCAAGATCGTGCGCGACGAGGCCGCCTCGATGCATGAGCTGATTGCCGAGATGGCCGGCACGCTCGACGTACTTCGCAAACAGCCGGGCGATGATATGGAAGTCGTCGCCCGCGCGCTGGAGGATGGCATCGACGCGCTGGAACTCGCCACCGGCTGGCTGATGGCGACCTTCCCGGAGGACCGTTCGCTGGCGCTGGCAGGGGCCGCCTATTACCTGAAGCTCTGCGGCATCGTCATCGGCGGCTGGATGGTGGCGCGCGGCGCGCTGGCGGCCCTCGACGGGCTGTCGTCCGGCGGCGAGGATGCGTCCTTCCTCGAAGCCAAGCTGGTCACCGCACGCTTCTATGCCGAACATTACCTGCCGCAGGCGACCGGCCTGCTGGCCGCCATGGTCGAGGGTGGCCGCAGCACGCTGGCGCTGGATGAGGCACAGTTTTAGGAGGGAAAGTTTCCCCCTCACCCGGCTCGCTATCGCTTACCACCCTCTCCCGCAAGGGGAGAGGGTTTTCTGGGCGCCCTTTCCTTCCCTCTCCCCAACGCGGGAGAGGGTTGCGGAGCCTTATGAGCGAAGCGAATTAGGCGGAGCTGGGTGAGGGGGACATTTCAATTATCACCACCCTCCCCGCCACCCCTCAGCAGTTCCGCCAGCGTGGCGGCGACGACCAGCGTCGCCCTGTCGAGGTCGGTCAGCACCAGCCGCTCATCGGCGCGGTGGCCGTTGGCTTCCAGAATGCTGCGCGGCCCGGCGCCATACAGCACGGTCGGCACGCCCGCCGCCATGTAATGCCGCGCATCGGTGTAGATCTGCAGGCCGCCGGTGCCGATCTCCTCGCCCACTACGGCGCTGGCATGACGGGAGAGCGGGCCGGTCAGCCGTTCCACGCCGGGCAGCGGCCCAAGCGGCGTCGCCAGCAGCAGCCGGTGGATCGAGACGGAAATGCCGGGCAGTGCCTCGACCGCATCCTCGATGGCGAGGCGCAGTTCGGCCTCCACGACGGCGGCATCCTCCTCCGGGATCAGCCGTCGGTCGAGCCGCAGGACCACCTTGTCTGGCACCACATTGGTGTTGATGCCGCCGGCGATCAGCCCGACCACCAGCGTCGGGTGATCGATGCCGGGCACGGCAGAGCGCGTTGCCTTCAGCCCGTCGCGCAACCCGTAGAGCATGGTGAGGACCGCCGTCGTCGCCTCCAGCGCGTCATGGCCGGTTTCCGGCTTCGCGGCATGCGCCGACCGGCCGCTTACCGTCACCTCCAGATGCAGGCAGCCATTATGCGCGGTCACCACCTGATAGGCGAAGCCGGCGGAAATGGCGAGGTCCGGCTTGCTGATGCCGGTCTCCAGCAGCCATTGCGGGCCGATGGCACCGCCCACCTCCTCATCATAGGTCAGGTGCAGTTCGACTGTACCGTCCAGCGCAGCGCCTTCCGCCGCTAGCGCGTCCAGCGCCTTCAGCGCATAGGCGTAGGTGGCGAAGTCGGATTTCGAGACCGCCACACCGCGCCCGTACATCACCCCGTCGATGATCGCGGCACCATAGGGATCGGTGCTCCAGCCCGCGCCCGGCGCCACCACATCGCCATGCGCGTTCAGCGCGATCACCGGGCCTTCGCCGCTGCCGAACCGTTTGCGGATCACCAGATTGGTGGCGGAGATCATGCCGTTCGCGGCGCACAGCTCGGCCGGCACCGGATGGCGTTCCACCGTGAAGCCCAGCGCTTCCAGCAATGCCGCCGCCGCTTCGGCATGCGGCGAGCAGTCGCCCGGCGGATTGTCGGACGGCACGCGCACCAGCGCCGCCAGGAAATCCCGCTGCGCCTGCCGCTCAGCATCCAGAAAGCCACGCAGCGTGTCGTGCATATCGTCGCCGGGGTGTGTCACCTTGCCGTCTCCATCCGGTTTTGCCCTACTGTAACGTGGCATCGGACAGGCGGCGAGAGTCGCGGGCGGAAAAGGAGCGTGAAAATGGCGGGATGGCTGATCTTCACCGGACTGAACGGGGCCGTGCTGGTGGCGCTGGGGGCCATCGGCGCCCATGCCTTCGCCGGGGAGGGGCAGGCAAAAGCCTGGTTCGACACGGCCTGGCGTTATCAGGGGCTGCACGCGGTGGCGCTGCTGGCGCTGGCGCTCGCCCTGCTGAAGCTGGAGCCGGGCCTGCCGCGAACCGCGCTGAGCGCCGGCATGGCGCTGTTCGTGCTGGGCACGGTGCTGTTCTGCGGCAGCCTGTACAAGCTGGCCTGGACCGGCAGCGGGCTGTTCCCGATGTCGGCGCCGCTCGGCGGCGGCAGCCTGATCCTGGGTTGGCTGGCGGTCGCCGTGGCGGGCGCGCTGTATCTGCGGCAGGCCGCTTAGGCCAGCAGCCTCTCCAGCGCCTCATCCACCGCCTCGACCGGGATCGAGCCGATGACCGGTTCGCCATAGGCGCTGGCCTGCAGGAAGATCGAGCGCCGCGTCACCGGGCCGAATTTCTCCGCGCTGGTATGGCCGTACAGCACCACCAGCGGCGTATCGGCGGCGGCCAGCATGTGGCTGACACCGCTGTCATTGCTGAGCGCGCCGGCCAGCCGCGTGCCGATGGCCATGCTGCGCATCGGGTTGAAGCCCTCGCCCCACAATTCCGTATCCTGCTCCGGGAACAGGGCGGTTGGTACCGCCGCGCGGATATCCAGCAGCTCCGCCGCTTCCGCCGGCCCCAGGATGAAGACCGGCACCCGGCCCCGCGCCGCCTGCCCGCGAGCGATCTCTATGAACCGCTCCAGCGGCCAGCGCTTGCGCGCCTCGCCCGCCCCCGGCGCGAATCCGACATAGGCAGGACCATCGGGCAGCTGTTGCCGCGCCTTGTCCAGCAGGTCGGCTGGCAGCGGCAGCGCCCGGTCCAGCGCCGGGCGACGGCCGGCCGCCATCTCGATCATGTCGAAGAACCGCGTCAGGATATGACGCGGTCGCTGATACCCCTTCGGCGGCCGGATGCCGGACAGCCAGAACCGGGCCGCCCCCGACAGGAAGATGCCGCCGCGCGCTTTCAGCCGGCGCGCGCACAGGCTGCGCCACACCACCTGCTGCGTGTCAAAGACAAGGTCGTAGCCGCCCTCTATCGGCAGCGGGCGGAACAGGTCAGCCTTGCGCTGACCGAGCGGGATATTGGCATGCACATGGTCCAGCAGGCCCACAGTCAACGGCGAGATCCGGTCGGCATAGACGGTAGGGCCAGGACAGACCCAGTCGATCACCGCATCGGGGAAGGCGCTGCGCAGCGCGCGCAGGAAGGGCAGCTTGTACACGCCATCGCCGATGATCTCCCCGCCGCTATAGACGGCGATGCAGCGATAGCGGCTCGATTCAGCCATTACTCTTGGCCTTGTGCGCGGCGACGGCTTCCATGACCGCCTCGACCGTGATCCGCATCATGCCGTCTGCCTTGTCGGGCACACCATCGGGCGGCAGGAGGGCGGTGATGGCGGTGCTGTGAGTCAGCGGCGGCGTCGCGCCGAACAGGCCGATGGCCGGCACGCCGGACGCAGCGGCGAGATTCAGGAAGCTGGTGTCATTGCCGACATAGAGGTCCATCGCGCCCAGGAAGGCGAGAATCTCGCCCATCTTCATGTCGAAACTCTGGACCAGCCGGCCAGGGTCATCGCCCAGCGCCGCGCGGATCGCCGGCAGGAACGGCTTTTCGTCTGGCCCGCCCAGCAGGAAGAAAGTCCCCCAGCCCGCTTCGGAAAGGGCGGCGGCCAGCGCCGCATAGCGCTCCGCGCCCCATTGCTTGTAGGGCTCCGAACTGCCAAGGCCGAGGGCGATCCACGGCCGGGGACGGTCGGCATAGGCGGCCTGCGCCTGCGCCACCGCCGCCGGATCGAGGCGCAGAAGCGGCTCCTGTTCCGGCTGCGCGATGCCCGCCGCCTTCAGCCATGCGGTGGCGAGGTCGAGCGGATGATCGCGGCGCATCGCCTCCGGCAGGAACGGTACCCGATTGAGGAAACGGCGCTGCCGCCCCATGCCATAGCCGAACCGTTCGGGAATGCCGGCCAGCCAGGCGGCGCAGGCATAGCGCCAGCTATGGTGCAGCACATAGACCCGGCGAAAATGGTGGGACCGCAGCAGGCGCGCGAGGCGCAGCACGCCCAGCACGCCGTCATGCGCGCCGCCATTACCATCCTGCGCCCGGTCGAGCCAGATCACCTCGGATACGGCGGGGTCTGCAGCGAACAGCTGGTCGGCGCGGGAGCGCGGCTTGGTGATCACGGCCACAGCGCCTTCCGGCTGCACCTCGGCCAGCGCGTGGATGTGCGGCAGGTGCCATACCATGTCGCCGACACCGGGCAGAGGCTGGATGATGGCGACCTTCCCGTCGGCTGCCACCACGTCAGCCATCAGCTTGTCCCGTCCGCGCCAACAACCGCTCGGCGGCGTCCTGGGCCATCTCCACCGTCACGCCGTCCATCAGCCGGTCACCGGGAACAGCACCACTGTCCACGGCGGCAATAAGCTCGCGCCAGCCCTGCGGCGCACGCACGAAATCGCACTGCTCGCCCCACGGGCGGTAGCGCCGGTCGTCGGTTGGGCCGAACAGCCCCAGCGTCGGCGTACCGACGGCAGCCGACATGTGCATCAGGCCGGAATCATTGCCGATATAGAGCCGGCAGCGCGCCAGCGCGGCGGCAGTGGAGGGCAGATCGGCACCAATGAAATCGATAGTCTGCTGGTCGGCAAAGGCATCCAGCACCGGCTGGGCGACATCCCGTTCGTGCGCGGCGGCGG
This sequence comes from Oceanibaculum sp., assembly GCF_022449305.1. Lineage (NCBI taxonomy): Bacteria > Pseudomonadati > Pseudomonadota > Alphaproteobacteria > Rhodospirillales > Oceanibaculaceae > Oceanibaculum > Oceanibaculum sp. The sequence continues at coordinate 30,906 of NZ_JAKUSO010000038.1, forward strand.
TCACCAGAATGGCGGCCCCCTGCAGCGGCGCGCCCGGCGCGGTCAGCCGCTTGGCAAGGTCGATGAAACGGTCCACCGGCCATTGCTTGCCGGCCCAGTTGGCCGCCGGCCCCAGCGCCAGCACGGGCTGGCCAGCCGGCAGGATGGCGGCAGCCGCCTCCTGATGCGCGGTGGAGAGATAAAGCCGAGGCGGCGTTGGCACCGCTTCGCCGATCAGCGCGGCTTCTTCCTCCACCACATGGCGGTCGGCCCGATGGCGCCCCAGCCGGATCAGCCAGACACGCGGCAGCAGATAGCCGATCACCGAATTGCGCAGATCGACCGCCATGTACCAGAAAGTGCCGGCGACCTGGCGCCACAATTTCAGCCAGTGCAGCCCGTGGCGTCGCTTGACCACCGGCAGCACGCGGACAACGCCCGGATGATGCGCGAAGAGCGGGGCCGGCAGCGGGCCGCAGGCGACGGTGATCCTTGCCTTCGGGTAACGCGCCGACAGCGCCGACAGCAGCCCCATCGACAGGATCGCATCGCCAACCCGATTGGAGGTAATGAACAGCAGATTCAAGATCGTCCTCAAGCGCTATGCGCGCCTTTCTACTCCTGCACCGCGACCGGAACAACCTTGATGGGCTTGACCCCTGAGGAGGCGATTTCCGGCCGGGCTGGCGCGGTCCGATCGCTGGACAGGTTGTTTTCGATGCCGGCGCCTTCAGGAACGATTGCCTGCTGCGCCGTCAGCCAGTCGCGCGCCATCGAAAGCGAGCGGGCAAGCCGTTCCGCCCGGCCGGTCTCAGAGAGCGTGACGAGGCTCTTGTCCTTGGGCGCAAGCGCCTGGAAATCCGCAACCGCCTGCGCCGGCAGGCCGGAACCGGACCAGGACAGCATCAGGAACTGCCCGTCGAGATGCGGCAGATGCGCTGCCGGCTCAATCGGCTCCAGCAGCCTGTCCGCCGTCAGGCCGAGGAAAGGCCGCGCCCAGGCCGGATGCAGGGCGGTCGTGTCCGCAATCATGGCGCCAAGCCCGGCACCGCCATTGATGAGCACGGTCCAGCCGACGCTATGGCCACCCTCCTGCAGCATGCGCTGCACGCTGGGCGCGATGACAGCCCCCTGAGAATAGCCAATCAGGCTGACCCGGCTGGTGTCGGCCCAGCTCTGGCCATCCAGCCAGTCGAGCACGGCGCGCACCTGCCCCGGCACGCCAAGGGCACGGCGGCGCATGTCCGGCGTCAGCGCCGCCAGCGCATCGCCATCGAATGCCTGCCGGGAGAACGGCCAGTCATAGCCGATCATCACCGTGCGGCCCATATCGCCGAACGGCGCGATATTATCCCGGCCTTCCCGCGAGGAGCCCAGCACGACGACCACCGGCATCGCCTCCCCGGTGATGGCCTGGGGCATGCTGATGGTAACGCCGATCCGGCCCAGCCGGGCGTCCCGGAACAGGATGTGCCGTTCAATGCGGGCACCGGAGACGGACTGGTGTTCCTGCTCGAAGATCAGCCGCCCGTCGGCGCGCGGCAGGGAGTCGAGTTCATCCTGCTGCGACAGCCAAAGCAGCCAGCCGCCTGCAAGCAGAACCACCGCCGTGACAAAGGCAGCCACCAGGCGCAGTCCGGTCGCCAGACGGCGTGCCAGGGGCCGCGGCAGGAGGGTGCTATATCTGACAAAATCCACCATTACAACGTCGATTTTTGCCGTCACTTCTTGACGCAAAAGTGACGGCCCCAAGGTGAATCATGGGCATTTGGCGCAAACTGCAGGGCACATCGAAAGGCGAAAAGCCGCACCCGCTTGCTGTCAGTTTTGTTGACAACCAGAGAGGGTTCCTCGAAAACTTGGAGTATCTTCGCGCGCGGTTTCCCCGCGTCTATAAAAGACGGCGGATCTAACCGCGTACAGCCGCAAACTAGGGAGGAACGGTCCGTGACCGGCCAGCAGAATACCCGCACGGGCGGGCAGCTTATTGTCGACGCCCTGAAGCTGCATGGCGTCGAATACGCCTTTGGCGTTGCCGGCGAGAGCTATCTCGAAGTGCTCGACGCGCTTGTGGACGTGCCTTCCATCAAATACATCACCTGCCGCCAGGAAGGCGGCGCCGCCAACATGGCGGAAGCCTATGGCAAGCTGACCGGCAAGCCCGGCGTGTGCATGGTCACCCGCGGCCCCGGCGCCACCAACGCCTCCATCGGCATCCATACCGCCCAGCAGGATTCCACGCCGATGGTGGTGCTGATCGGCCAGGTCGCCCGCGACCAGTTCGGCCGCGAGGCGTTCCAGGAGATCGATTATCGCCGCTTCTTCGCCCCCATCGCGAAATGGGTGGAGCAGATCGACGATGCCGAGCGCATCCCGGAGATCATGCACCGCGCCTTCCACATCGCCAGCTCCGGCCGGCCCGGCCCGGTGATCGTGGCGCTGCCGGAGGACATGCTGCGCGACCATGTTTCCGCGCCCGTGGCAAAACCCTACCAGACCTCCCGCCCGCATCCGGGTGCGGGCGAGATCGAGGCGCTGCGCGGCATGCTGGCCAAGGCGAAGAAGCCGATGCTTCTGGTCGGCGGCAGCGGTTGGAGCGACGCGGCGGCGGCGGACATCAGCGCCTTCGCCGAGGCTAACAACATCCCGGTCTGCTGCTCCTTCCGCCGCCAGGACGTCGTCAGCACCAAGCATCCGGGCTTCGTCGGCGATCTCGGCACCGGTACCGGGCCGAAGCTGCTGGCCCGCGTGAAGGAGGCCGATCTGCTGATCGTCGCCGGCGCACGTCTGGGCGAGATGACGACCCAAGGCTACACGCTGATGGGCCTGCCGGAACCGGCAAAGACCATGGTGCATGCCCATGTCGATCCTATCGAGATCGGCCGCACCTTCCGGCCGGAGCTGGGCATAGTCTCCGGCATGCCGGAACTGGCCGCCGCCCTGAAGGCGATGAAGCCGGTTGACGGTTCGGCCTGGGCCGACTGGACCAAGGGTGCGCGCGCCGAATTCCTGGAGTGGTTCCAGCCCGAGCCCTACAAGGGTGACAAGCTGGATGCCGGCAAGTGCATGCTCGCCTTGCGCGACCGGCTGCCGGAGAACGCCATCGTCACCGTCGATGCCGGCAATTTCAGCGGCTGGCCGCAGCGCTTCCTGCATTTCGGCCGTCCCGGCCACCTGCTCGGCCCGACCAGCGGTGCCATGGGCTACAGCGTGCCGGCGGGCGTCGCCGCCTCGATCACGCATCCGGACCGCATCGTGGTCTCCTGCGTCGGCGATGGCGGTTTCGGCATGACCGGCCAGGAGCTGGCGACGGCGATGCATCACGGCGCCAAGCCGATCATCCTGGTGTTCAACAACAACATGTACGGCACCATCCGCATGCATCAGGAGAAGCGCTACCCCGACCGGCGCAGCGCCACCGACCTGACCAACCCGGACTATGCAATGCTGGCCAAGGCGCATGGCGCGCATGGCGAGACCGTCACGAAGACCGAGGAATTCATGCCGGCCTTCGAGCGGGCGGTGAAATCCGGCACGGCGGCGATTATCGAGCTGCGGACCGATCCGGAACAGATCAGCACCCGCACCACCATCACGGCGCTGAAGGCGTCGGCGAAGAAAGGCTGACGGGACACCATGAGCAGCAAAGCCAGAAAGAAGCCGGAAGAGCTTCGCAGCCACCGCTGGTTCGGCGTCGATGACCTGCGCTCCTTCGGGCACCGGTCGCGCGCCAAGCAGATGGGCTACGCGAAGGAGGACTGGGCCGGCAAGCCGGTCATCGCCATCGTTAACACCTGGAATGACATCAACCCCTGCCACAGCCACTTCAAGGTGCGCGTGGAGGAGGTGAAGCGCGGCATCTGGCAGGCCGGCGGCTTCCCGATGGAACTGCCCGCCATCTCGCTGTCGGAGCCGTTCCAGAAGCCGACCACCATGCTCTACCGCAACCTCCTGGCGATGGAGACGGAAGAGCTGCTGCGCGGCTACCCCGCCGATGGCGTGGTGCTGATGGGTGGCTGCGACAAGACCACACCGGCGCTGATCATGGGCGCGTTGTCGATGAACCTGCCGGCGATCTTCATGCCGGCCGGGCCGATGCTGCGCGGCTACTGGAACGGCACGGTGCTGGGCAGCGGCTCGGACAGCTGGAAATACTGGGCGGAGCTGCGCGCCGGCAACATCACGCAGGAGGACTGGGAAGGTGTCGAGGATGGCATCGCCCGCACGCCCGGCACCTGCATGACCATGGGCACGGCGGCGACGATGATGTGCGCGGCCGAGGCCATGGGGCTGACCCTGCCCGGCTCCGCCTCGATCCCGGCGGCCGATTCCAACCATGCCCGCATGGCCACCGCCACCGGCCGGCGCATCGTGGAGATGGTGTGGGAAAATCTGAAGCCGTCCGAGATCGTGACCGAGAAGGCCATCGAGAATGCCATCGCCACCGTGGTGTCGATGGGCGGCTCGACCAATTCCGTCGTGCATCTGGTGGCGATGGCCCGGCGC
>NZ_JAKUSO010000039.1:0-35217 GCF_022449305.1 Oceanibaculum sp.
GCCCGCTTCTCGCCTTCCAGATCGAGGATTGGCGGCACGCCTTCGTCGAGGCTGCGCATCCGGACCGCCCCCGCCGCATCACTCACCAGCAGCGCCGGATCGGCATCCGCCAGCACCAGCGCCAGCCGTGCCTCCGGCTGTTCGACATCCAGCGGCACCCAGACCGCGCCGCAGGCAAGACAGGCCAGCAGCGAGGCGACGCATTCCGGCCCGCGCGGCAACAGCACCGCCACCCGGTCGCCGCGTCCGACACCGCGGTTCCGCAGCAGCGCCGCCAGCCGCATCGCGCGGCGCCATAGCCGGCGGTAGGTGAGAGTGGTGCCCTCCTCCGCCGAGTGCAGGGCGATGGCTTTCGGCTGGCGGGCGGCAGTGTCGGCAATCCATTGCGCCACAGTACCCTTGCGCCGCTCCAGCCTGTCGCCGCGCGCCCAGCTTTTCAGCAACCGCGAACGCTCGCCCGGTTGCTGCATGTCGAGGGAAGCCACCGGCTGCGCCGCATCGGCGCAGACAGCCTCCGTCAGCCGCCCGAAACGCTCCAGCAGCCGGGCGATGGCGGCAGCATCGAACCGTGCGGCATCATAGCCGGCGACCAGCCGTAGCCCGTCCGATGCATCAAAGAGTTCCAGCCCCAGCGGACCGTCCGGCTGCTGTCGCAGCCCGTCCAGCGGGGCCAGGTCGCCACCTTCGGCTTTCGCCGTCCGGCCGAGGAAATTCTGGTAGGCATAGCTTACACGGTAGAGCGGCTGGCCATCGGCGCGGCCCTTCACCGCGCGCACTACGGCGGCATGCGGGTAATCCCCATTATCCAGCGCCCCGGTCACCTGCGCCTGCACCTCGCGCAGCAAGTCACCTGCCGGCCGGTTACCGTCAACCGTGGCCCGCACCGCGACCATGTTGGCGAAGAAGCCGATGGACCGGGCGAAGCGGGCCTCGGGCCGGCGCAGCACCGGCATGCCGATGACAAACTCCGCCTCGCCGGTGAGCCGGTGCAGCAGCATCGCGAAGACGCCCAGGAAGAAGGCCGACGGGGTGACGCCCAGCCGTTCCGCCACGGCCCGGGCGCGCGCCACCAGTGCGGCGGGCAGCGCCTTTTCCAGATGCGCTGGTTCGGCCACGCCCCCTGTCAGCGCCGATACTTTTTCTTCCGGCAGGGTCAGCGCCGGCAGGTCGCCTTCCAGCCGCGCGCGCCAGTAGGCAAGCTGCGCCTGCCCTTTCGGCGAGGCCATGAAATTCCGCTCCCAACCGACGAAATCGGCATAGTCCGCCGCGACCGGTTCCGCCGGCGCCTCGCCTGCCCTAAAGCGGTCATAGGCGTCGCGCAGCAGCCCGGCGAGAACCAGCGCCGACATGCCATCGAAGGCGATGTGATGGGCAACGATCAGCAGCAGCCCGTCGCCTGCCGGCCTGTCGGACCGGCGCAGCAGCGCGAAGCGGATCGGCGGCTCTTCATGCAGATCGAAGGGCAGCACGGCCCGGCGTTTCGCCTCGTCCAGCGGATCGACCCCAGCCGGCACGGCGATATCCTGCAAAACCGTGCCAACAGGCTGGCCGGCCAGACGCGCATCCCCGTCCGCCTCGACAAGATGCGCGGTCAGCATCGGGAAACGGGACAGCAGCCAGCTACAGGCACGTTCCAGCGCGTCCCGGTCGATGCCGGACAGGCTGAATGCTATCGGCACATTGTAGGCCGCGCTGTCGGGATAGAGCGCCTGCCAGACCCACAGCGCGCGCTGCCCCTCGCTCAAGGGTGATTGCCACTGCTCCGGCGGCAGGATCGCTGCCACTTCTTCTGCCGGCTGCACCACAGTACCGCGCCGTTCCGCGACCCAGCCGGCCAGCGCGGCAGGCGTGCCCAGCCGTTCCAGATCGGCATGGCCGACCTCGACGCCGGTCGCCTCCCGCAATGTATGGATCAGCCGCAGGGAGGCCATGGAATCGGCCCCTTGCGCGCGGAAATCCGCATCGGCGCTTATATCGGTGGCGGCCACGCCAAGCTCCGCCGCCAGCGTGGCCGTGACCAATGCCAGCACATCGTCCGGCGCCGCAACCGGCTGCACGGCCGTTGGCGCGACAACCGCCGCGCCGATCCAGTGCCGGTCCCGCGCGAAGGGATAGGGCGGCAGCACCAGCAGCGGCCCCTCGACCTTCTCCTCCGGCACCACTCCGCCAGCCATCTGGCCAGGGCGCACGGACTCCAGCCCGGCCAGCAGCTCGGCATGGGAGGAGGCAACAATCTCTGTACGGTGTTCCATCGCCTCCCGCCCGGTGCGCAGCGTGCGCGACAGGCGGGCCAGGGAAATATCCGGGTTGGCGCGCACATACGCCGCAAGGTCGGCCAGCATTTGCGTCAGCTGCGCCGGTGTGCGGGCGGAGACCGGGAACAGCCGGCGGCGCGGCGCCTCCGCAGCGGGCATCTTCTGCACCAGCGCTTCCTCCAGCACCAGATGCACGTTGGAGCCGCCGGCCCCGAAGGAGCTGACCGTCGCCCGGCGCGGCTGCTCCACACCGTCGATCACCGGCGCCCGCCAGGGGCCAAGCGCCGCCTGCGGCACGAAGGGCGTGCCGGCGAAATCCATCTTCGGGTTCGGCGCGCCGGGCCGGATCGAAGGCGCCAGTTCGCGGTGCTGGAGTTGCAGCAGAACCTTGGTCAGCTGCGCCATGCCTGACGCCGCCTCGGCATGGCCCATATTGGCCTTCACCGAGCCGATGGCGCAGAACCCCACCTCCGGCGTGAAGGCGCGGAAGGCGCGGGTCAGGGCGCGCAGTTCGATGGCGTCACCGATGGCGGAGCCGTTGGCCGCCGCCTCGACATAGGAGATGTTGCGCGCATCCACCCCGGCGGCGCGCAGATTCTCCTCGATCAGCCGCGCCTGTGCCTCGGCGCCGGGCACCGCATAGCCGGCGGAATGGCCGGCATGATTCGCCGCACTCGCCTTCACGATGGCCAGCACCGCATCGCCATCGCGCAGCGCATCGGCCAGCGGCTTCAGCAGCACCGCCCCCACGCCTTCCGCCGGCAGATAGCCATCGCCATCGGCGAAGCTGCGGCTGCTTTCATGGCTGCCGATCAGCCCGGCACGGCTCAGCGCCAGGTACTTGTCGGGGATGATCGAGAGATTCACCCCGCCGGCGATGGCCAGCCGGCATTCGCCCAGCCGCAGGCTCTGGCAGGCCTGATGCACTGCTTGCAGCCCGGAGGAGCACATGCTGTCCACCGCGACGCTCGGGCCTTGCAGGTCGAGGAAATAGGACAGCCGGTTGGCGATGCCGGCATAGGAGGCGAGGCTCAGCAGCGCCTTGCTGTCGGCATCCATCTCCAGCGCGCGGTATTGCTGGTACATGGCGCCAACGAACACGCCGACGCGCGACTCGTAGCGCCGGACCAGCGCCTCCCGCGTGTGGCCGGCGCGCTCCAGCAGGTGCCAGGCGGTTTGCAGGAACAGCCGCTCCTGCGGGTCGGCCAGCGCCGCCTCGCGCGGGCTATAACCGAAGAAGCCGGCATCGAACCTGTCGACGTCGCTGAGGAACCCGCCCCATTTGCAATGGGACGTGCCGGGCCTGCCCTTCTCCGGCGCATAGAGCGCGGCATGATCCCAGCGATCATCCGGCACCTCGGTCACCAGATCGCGGCCTTCGCGCAGCGCCTGCCAGAATTCCTCCGGCGTATCGGCGCCGGGGTAGCGCCCGGCGACGGCAATGATGGCGATGTCCCCGGCGGCCGCTTGCGGCTGGGCGGAAGACTGCGCTTCGGGCTGCGGGTTGGATGCGGGTTCGGCATCGCCAAAGGCAGCGCCGTGGCTGTCCGCCAGCGCCCCGGCCAGCGCGGAGAGCTTCGGATATTCCAGCAGCAGCGTGGCCGGCAGCGGCCCCAGCTCGCGCTCCATCGCCTCGACGATCTGCAGGGCCGACACAGAATCGACGCCATAGCGATCCAGCGTCGACTCCGGGTCCAGCCGTTCCGCCGGGATGTTCAGCGCGTCGCCGACATGGCGGGACACAAACGCCAGCGCCCGCTCCCGCAAAGGCGCGGAAGCGATGCGCGCCGATGGGGCGGCCCGTTCTGGCACCGGCTTCTCCCCGTCCGGCATCAGCGCCGCGCGCAGCCTTTGATGGTCGCCGTCCAGCACGAGGATCTGCTGCTCGTCCAATGCCAGCGCGGCATTCAGCGCGGCGAAGGCGGCCTCGCTTTCCAGCGGCCGCACGCCGACCGCGCGTTCTGCCGCCGCCACCGCCGTTTCCGCCATCGCCATGCCGCCGGCGCGCCAGTAGGGCCAGTCGAGGGACAGCGTTCGGCCCTGCCGCTCGCCACGGGCGGCCAGAAGGTTGCGATAAGCCGCGAAGCTATCGAGGAAAGCGTTGCCGGCGGCGTAATCCGCCTGCCCGGCATTGCCCAGCGCGCCGGCCGCCGAGGCGAACAGCAGCATAAAGCCGAGCGGACGGCCGCCCAGCGCCGCATCGAGAGTGGCGAGGCCGGCGACCTTCGGCGCCAGCACGGCGCGCAGCTCCGCCGCCTCCTTGCGCACCAGCAACCGGTCGCGGGTGATGCCGGCGGCGTGGATGACGCCATCGATATGACCATGCGCGGCATAAATCTCGTCGATCAGCGCCCGCACCGAGGCCGCGTCCGCCATATCCGCCTGGCGATAGATCACCTCCGCCGGCAAGGCGGCCAGCGCCGCGCGGCGCACCTCGGACAGCGGCGAGCGCCCGGTCAGCCACAGCACCGGCCTGCGCCCCTGCGCCGCGATCTCGCGGCACAGCAGCAGGCCCAGCCCGCCGGCCCCGCCGGTCACCAGATAGACACCGCCCGGCTTCCAGGCCGGTGCCACCGGTTTTGCGGCGATCTCCCGCCAGTGCCGCACCTGCCTGCCCTGTGCGGTGTGGCGGATATCGGCATCGGTGCTGCCCTGCTCGGCCCGTGCCAGCGCGGCAAGGTCAGCCGCCGGATCGGCCACGGCGATGGTCTGGCAGCGCAGGCCCGGCCGTTCCTGCACGGCGCTGCGCAGCAGCCCGCCCAGCCCTTCCTGCAACGCCTCCTCACCATCGAGCGGCACGAGAAGCTGCACCAGCGGCTGCGCCGGACGCTCGCGGAACAGCGCCTGCAGCCGCGCCAGCATCTCTGCCGCATGATCGGCATAGCGATCCGCCAGCGCCGCGCCGCTGTTGGCCAGTATTGCCGCCCGGTCAGGACCAAGCGCGGCAACGGCACGCTCCATCCGCTCCGGCGCGAAGCCGCACAGCAGCGTCACGATCCGATCCGCCGGCAGATCGCCGCCCGCCGGTTTCGCCCGCAAGTCCGGCGCGAACAGCAGCGGCAACGTCGCTGGCTGCACGGACTCCGTCACCGCTCGCTCAGAAACCCCGCCGGGTACCCAGTAACGATCCCGCGCAAAGGGATAGGCGGGCAGGCCGATGCGCCGGGCCGGCTTGCTGCCCCTAAGCGCGCGCCAATCGACGCGCCCGCCGGCAGCCCAGGCACGGGCCAGATCCTGCGGATCGGAAAGGCCGGTCACCGCCGCACCGAAGCCCGCCGCGCGCGCCCGGTACACGCCGGCGATATCCCTGGCACCCGCCAGCACGCGGTCGAGCGCCGCCAGCAGCGCGGCGCGGCTGTCCGCGACCACCGCCAGCCTCTCCTCGAAGGCCTCGCGGCCTTCCTGCAGCGTGCAGGCGACCGCCGCTATGTCGCCCTCGCCCAGCTTCTCCAGCGCCGCGCGATGGCGGGCCAGCAGCTCGGTCAGGCGTTCGGGATCGCGCGCCGAGAACGGGAACACTGCCGGCCCATCCAAGGGGGCGCTGGTCGGCTGCTGCGGGGATTCCTCGATCACCAGATGCGCGTTCGACCCGCCCGCCCCGAAGGAGCTTAGGCCGGCGAGGCGCGGCAGTTCCCGCCCGTCCACGACCGGCGCGCGCCAGGGAGCGAGGTCGCGCTGCACCCGGAACGGCGTCGCGGCGAAATCGATGCCCGGATTTAGTGTCGTCGAATGCAGCGACGGCACCAACCGCCCATGGCGCATCTGCAAAAGCAGCTTGGTCAGGCCGGCTATGCCCGCCGCACTCTCGCAATGGCCGATATTGGATTTCACCGAGCCGATGGCGCAGAAGCCGGTGTCGTCGGTCTCTGCCTTATAGGCCTTGGTCAGCGCCGCGATCTCGATCGGGTCGCCCAGGCTGGTGCCGGTACCATGCGCCTCGACATAGGAGATCGCGCGCGGCGACACCCCGGCGCGACCCAGCGCGCGGCCGATCACATCCGCCTGCGCATTCGGATTCGGCACGGTATAGCCGTTGGTCTTGCCGCCATGGTTCAGCATGGAACCACGGATCACGCCATGGATGCGGTCGCCATCGGCCAGCGCGCGGTCCAGCGGCTTCAGCAGCACCGCGCCCACGCCCTCGCCCGGCACATAGCCGTCGCCGCCCGCCCCGAAGGATTCGCAGCGTCCCTTGCTGGACATGAAGCGGCCCTGCGACAGCGCCAGATACTTGTTCGGATGCAGCGTCAGATTCACGCCGCCGGCCAGCGCCACCGAACAGCCGCCACCGCGCAGGCTGTCGATGGCCAGATGGATCGCCGTCAGCGAGGAGGAACACATGCTATCCACCGCCAGGCTGGGGCCGTGGAAATCGCAGAAATAGGAGACGCGGTTGGCGATGGTGGCGGCCGAGCCGCCCAGCGCCATCGGCTGGCCGGCCTGGCTCTTCTCCGCACCGTAGAGCTGATATTCCTCATACATCACGCCGACGAAGACGCCGACATCCTGCCCGTCCAGGCTGGCGCGGGTATGGCCGGCATCCTCCAGCGTCTCCCAGGCGCATTGCAGGAACAGCCGCTCCTGCGGGTCCATGAACTCCGCCTCGCGCGGGGAGATGTTGAAGAACAGCGGATCGAAGCGGTCGAAACCGTCGAGGAAGCCGCCCCATTTGCTGTTGGTCTTTCCCGGCTTGCCCGGTGCCGGATCGTAGAAGCTTCTGTGGTCCCAGCGCTCCAAGGGCACCTCGGTGATGCCGTCGCGACCGGCGGCCAGATTGGCCCAGAATTCGTCCAGGTCGCGGGCACCGGGGTAGCGCCCGGCCAGGCCGATGATGGCGATGGGCTGGTCACCCGCGCTTTGCGCCAGCGGTTCGCCGCGCCGCACCGCCGGATCGGCCTGAAGCGCCTGCGCCGCCCTGGCGGACGCGACGCCCGCCAGTTCCGCCAGCCGCGCCGCGTGATGTTCAAGGAAGTATCCGGCCAGCGCCGCCAGAGTCTGATGCTCGAAGAACAGGGTCTTCGGCAGCGGCCCGAAATCCGCTTCCAGCACATCGGTCAGCCGTACGATCAGCATGGAATCGATGCCATAGGCCTCGAACGCGGCCTCCGGTTCGATCTGCGCCGCTTCCATGCCGATTTCGCGCGCCAGTACCCCGGCCAGATAGGTCTCCGCCGCCTGCCGCAGCGGGACGGTCGCTTCCGGCTTGTCATCCGCTTCCATGACACGACCGGCAACCCGCACCGTGAAACCGTGCAACCTTGCATAGAGACGGCCCTTGTCATCGGCCAGGTCGATATCGAATTTCAGCACGCCGCCAGTGCCGGGTCGCAGCCGCAGATGCGCCCAAATGCCGTCGCCGGCCATGGCAGGCAGCGGGCGCAGCAGTTCCAGCCGCTCCAGCACGAAGGGCAGGGCCGCCTTGCCCTCCTCGCCCGCATCATCGACCAGCGCAATGCAGGCCTGGAAGGCGCCATCCAGCAGCGACGGGTGCAGCCCGAAGGCCTCACCCGATTGCGCCGCCGCTTCCGGCAGCACCAGATGCGCCAGCGCCTCATCCTTGCCGCGCCGCAGCACGCGCACCGGCTGGAAGCTCGGCCCATATTCCAGCCCCAGCGACGCGTAGCTGTCATACAGCCAGCGCGGCGACAGTTCGTCCGGGCAGCGGGCGCGCAGGCCGGGCAGATCGAGCACCGGCGTCACGCCTTCTGCCAGCGGCCCGATTGTGCCGCGCACATGCAAAGTCTCCTCCGGCCCGCTGGTCAGCCGGAAGGCGCTGTCGCCGCCCTCTGCCTGTGTCAGAGAGACGGCGACGGGCAGCGGCGCCGTGACCATGACCGGCTGCTGCCAAACCACCTGGCGCAGCAGCACCGGACGTGCCGTGTCGTCGCCGGCATAGGCGCGGCGGGACAGTTCCAGGCTCATCGCGCCGGGCAGCACGCAGGCACCCCGGAAGCGGTGATCGCGCAGATAGAAGGAGTCGGGATGCAGGGTCAGCGCATAGGGCGCGTCGGCAGTAACGGCCGGCGTCGCCGCTCCGGCGATGTTGTAGATATCCCGCGCGAAGGGATAGGTCGGCAGGTGCAGCCGCCGGCGCGGCCCGTTTTGCAGAGTCGCCCAGGCAACCGCCCCGCCCGCAACCCAGTGCCGGGCAATGTCCGCCAGCGTTGCGCTCTCCGGCAGCGTGCCGGCCGGTGATGCATCCCCGGCGGCAAGCCTGCCAGCAAAGACCCCGCTGCCCGACCCGGCAAGCCAGCCGGCCAGCCGCTCCCGAACTTCTGCCAGCGAGCCGGCGGTGAAGGCAAGGCGCTGGCGCATCGCCTCGCGCCCCACCTGCAGCGTATGGGCGATATCCGCAAGGTCGGCATCGCTGAATCGGCCCCCCTCCAGCGCCGCCAGCAGCTGTGCTGCCTGCTCGCGCAGCCGCACCTCGTCACGCGCCGACAGCACGATCAGGACCGGCCCCGCTGAAGCTGCGGGTGGTGCGGGCGGCACATCTTCCTCCAGCACGACATGCGCGTTCACGCCGCCGAAGCCGAAGGAGCTGATGCCGGCGCGGCGCGGCAGTTCGCGGCCCTGCGCATCGCGCAGCCGCGCCCAGGGCCGGGCCTCGCGCAGGATGCGGAACGGGCTGTCCGTGAGGTCGATATAGGGGTTCTGCTCGGCGCAATGCAGGCTGGCTGCCAGCGTGCCGTGGCGCATTTCCAGCAGCAACTTGGCAAGCCCGGCGATGCCGGCGGCCAGTTCCAGATGGCCGATATTGCTCTTCACCGCGCCCAGCCAGCAGCCTTCATTCTCGTAAGACGCGTCGGGGCTTTCGGCATAGAGGTCGCGGAAGGCCGCTTTCAGCGCGTTCACCTCCACCGGGTCGCCCAGCGCCGTGCCGGTACCATGCGTCTCGATATGGGTGACGGTGCGCGGGTCGATGCCAGCGCGGCGATAGGCCTGTACCAGCAGCGCCTTCTGCGCCGCCGTGTTCGGCGCGGTCAGCGAATTGGCGCGCCCGCCATGATTGACCGACGAGCCGCGGACGATGGCATAGACCGCATCGCCGTCGCGCCTTGCCTCGGACAGGCGCTTCAGGAAGATCATCCCGACGCCCTCGCCGCGGCCATAACCATCGGCATCCTTCGAGAAGGTCTTGCAGCGCCCGTCCGGCGCCAGCATGCCGGCCTTGGCGAAATTGATGTGCGCCTCCGGCGTGACGATGCTGTTCACCCCGCCGACCAGCGCCATCTCGCAATCGCCGTTGCGCATCGCCTCCAGCGCGCGGTGCAGCGCAACCAGCGAGCTGGAACAGGCGGTCTCCACCGGCTCGCTCGGGCCGTGCCAGTCGAAGAAATAGCTGATCCGGTTCGGCCCGACCGAGGGCACCGCGCCGGTCGCGACATAGCCCTCGCCGCCGGTATCCTCGCCGATCATCTCGCGGTAGCCGCTGGAGGAGGTGCCGACGAACACGCCGACCGACCGGCCCGCCAGGCTGCGCGGCGCGTGGCCGGCATCCTCGATGGCCTTCCAGGCATGCATCAGCATCAGCCGCTGCTGCGGGTCCATCAGCTTCGCCTCGCGCGGCGAGATGCCGAAGAACAGCGGGTCGAACGCGAACACCCCGTCGATGAAGCCGCCCCAATGGATGTTGGTGCGGTTCGGCTCGCGCTTCGGATCGCCATCATAGGCGCGCCAGTCCCAGCGATCCGCCGGGATACGCTCCATGCAATCGCGCCCGGCCAGCAGATTGGCCCAGAACTCATCGGCATCCGCCGCCTTCGGGAAGCGGCAGCTTAAGCCCACGATGGCGATGGGGTCGTCGTCCCCGCCAAAGGACGGGGCCAAGGGCTGGACAACAGCCGGGGCGGGCGCGGGATCGGCAACGGGTTCTGCTGCTGGCATCTGCCCGGATATATGGTCCGCCAGCCGCGACAGGGTGGCGAACTCGAAGAAATCGGCCGGCGTCAACGACAGGCCAAGCGTCTCGTTCACCGCCGAGGCGAACACCGTCATGGTGATCGAATCGAAGCCGAACTCGCCCAGCTCCGTATCGGAATCGAGCACCGACGCCTCGACCTCCAGCACCCGCGCGGCCACCCCGGTCACCGCCGTCAGGGCGCGGGCGAGGCGCTCATCCTCACTCTCGGCGGCAGCGGCGGGCAGGGGCGGGGCAGGCGCCGGTTGCACCACAGGCGCGGCAGCCACCGGTATCGTCTGCGGGGCAGGCGCAGCCTGTGTGCCGACCCAATAGCGCGTGTGGTCGAACGGATAGCCCGGCAATGAGATACGGCGGGGCGGGCGGCCCTTGCGCAGGGCGCGCCAATCGACCGCCAGCCCGCCGGCCCAGAGCTGCAGCAGCGTGTCCGCCCGGCCGCGCTCCGCAAGCCCGGCGACGGCGGCGTTCAGTTCCGCATCGCTTTCCAGCACCGCCATCATCGCCCGGTTCGCTTTCACCTGCCCGACATGCAGGCCGGTTTCTTCGACGCGTCCGTCCAGATAGGCAGTCAGCCGGTCGAGCAGCGCCGGAACATCCGATGCCTGAAAGGCCAGCCGGTGTTCCATCGCGTCCCGGGCCACCTGCAGCGTCCAGGCAATGGCGGACAGGTCCGCGTCCGTTCCCATCGCCGCCACGGCGTCACGCAGCAGGCGGGCGCTCTCGCGCAGCTGCTCCGGCGTGCGCGCCGACAGCACGATCAGCGCCGGGCCGCTTTCCTGTTCAACCAGCGGTTTGGGGGCGACATATTCCTCCAGCACCAGATGCGCGTTGGAGCCACCGAAACCGAAGGAGCTGACCCCAGCGCGGCGCGGAATCTCGCGCCCCGCAGCATCGAGCGTGCGCGGCCAGGGCCGGTTCTCGCGCACCACTTCGAACGGGCTGCCCTGCAGCTTCAGATAGGGGTTCAGCGCATCGCAATGCAGCGTCTTTACCAGCTGGCCGTGGCGCATCTGCAGCAGCAGCTTCAGCACGCCCGCCGCGCCGGCCGCCAGCTCCAGATGGCCGATATTCGACTTCACCGAACCGATTCCACAGGCCATCGAAACGCCCGGTCCGTACTCGGCTTCCGCCTCTTTCGCGAGATCGGCGAAGGCGGCCCGCAGCCCCTCCACCTCGATGGGGTCGCCCAGCTTCGTGCCGGTGCCATGCGCCTCGATATAGGAAACCGTGCGCGGATCGAATCCCGCCTGGCGATAGGCGGTGCGCAGCAGCTCGGCCTGCGCCTTCGGGTTCGGCGCGGTCAGCGAGCCGGCGCGGCCGCCATGGTTCTCCGCCGAGGCGCGCACCACGGCGAGGATACGGTCGCCATCGCGTTCCGCATCGGCCAGCCGCTTCAGGAACACCAGCCCCAGCCCCTCGCCGCGGGCATAGCCATTGGCCGCGTCCGAGAAGGGCTTGGAGCGCCCGTCCGGCGACAGCATGCCGGCGCGGCTGAAGCCGATGAAGGAATCCGGCAGCAGCAGCGTGTTCACCCCGCCGGCAATGGCGGTGTCGCAGCCGCCGGAACGGATCGCCTCAACGGCGCGATGGATCGCCACCAGCGCGCTGGAACAGGCCGTCTCCACCGCCACACTTGGCCCGTGCAAATTCAGGAAATAGCTGATGCGGTTCGGCCCCAGCGAGGGGGCGAGGCCAGTCATCGCATAGCCTTCGACCACAGCACCCGATGCCGCCGCAAGCCGCCCATAGCCGGTATCGGCGATGCCGACAAACACGCCGGTGCGGCTGCCCGACAGGCTGCGCGGGGCATAGCCGGCATCCTCGATGACGCGCCAGGCCTGGGTCAGCAGCAGTCGCTGCTGCGGGTCCATCATGCGCGCCTCCGGCGCCGACAGGCCGAAGAATCCGGCGTCGAAAGCGCCGATGCCGTCGATGAAGCCGCCCCATTTCACATTGGTGCGGCCGGGCTCCTTCACCGGGTCGCCCCAGACCGCGCGCCAGTCCCAGCGCTCCGGCGGGATCTCGCCGATGCAGTCGCGTCCCTCCACAAGGTTGCGCCAGAAGTCATCAACATCGGCAGCGCCGGGCAACACGCCGCTCATGCCGATGATGGCGACCGCATCGCGTGGCGTGTCGGACGCCATCGCCGGTTTCGGCGTGGGCTGGGGCTCCGGTTTCGAGGCTGGCGCTGCGGCTGGCGCCGCCACCGTCGCGGCCACGCCCAGCGCCGCAGCCATGCGGTCCGATTCGGCCGCCGCCAGATGCCCGGCCAGCCCGTCCAGCGTCGGATGCTCGAAGAACAGGGTCGGCGTCAGCTCCAGCGCGAACCGGTCGTTCAGCGCATTGGCGAACTGGGTAAAGCTGATCGAATCGAAGCCATATTCGGTCAGCTCGATATCCGGGGCGAGATCGTCCAGCCCAACCTTCAGCTGCGCCGAGACCATGCGCATCAGCGCGTCCAGCACCGCCGCGCGCAGCGCACCGCTATCGACCGAGGCGGCCGCCGGCTTCTGGAAGACGGGCGGCTCCGGCGCCTCCAGCAGGCGACGGCGCAGCCGCGCGGCATCGCCGGGGGCAACCAGCAGCCGCGTTTCGGTTCCGGCCAGCGCGGCATGGATCGCCGCCAGCCCGTCCGCCGTCTCCAGCGGCACCAGCCCGGTGGTGCGGGTCATCAGCCGCTCGCTGGCCGCATCCATGCGCATGCCCCCATCGCGCCAGAGCGGCCAGGCGATGGCGATGGTGCGGCCCTGGCAGGCACCGGCGGCGCGGCGCGCCTCGCGCGCCTCCGCGAACCCATCGAGAAAGGCATTGGCGGTGGCGTAATCGGCCTGTCCCGGATTACCGAGCGCGCCGGACAGGGAGGAGAACAGCAGGAAAAAATCCAGCGGTGCCGCGCCGATGGCACGGTCGAGATTCAGCGTGCCGGCCAGCTTCGGCGCCAGCACCTCGGCCAGCTCCTCGGGACTCTTGCCGGCCAGCGCCTTGTCGCGCAGCAGCCCGGCGGCCTGGATCACCCCGTCTAGCCTGCCATGCTCGCGGCGGATGGCAGCAACCAGCGAGTCCACCGATGCGGCATCGGTCAGATCGACCGGCTGGAACGACACCCCGTCCGGCAAGGCCGCATCCGGCGCGCGCCGGCCCGCCAGCACGATGCGGGCGGCGGGCGCATGGGCGCGGATATCGTCTGCCAGCAGGCGCCCCAGCGCGCCCGCGCCGCCGGCAATCAGATAGACACCATCGTCGCGCCACGCGGGAGAGGCCTTGGCGGCAGCAACCTCGCGCCAGCCTTGCATGGAGGACACGCCGTCCCGGAAGCGCAGCAGCGCGTGTTGCGGCGTGCGGGCAGCCTGCGCCAGTCGTTCCGCCAACGCCGACGGGCTCAGCCCCGGCTCGACGCAGACCACCTGCCCCCAGAGATTACCATGCTCCAGATGTGCGCTGCGCAGCATGCCGGCCAGCGCCGCCAGCATCGGCGCCTCCGGCCCGTCCGGCAGGGCGATCTGCACCAGCACCGGCACCTTCGCCGGCAGCAGGGATTGCAGGAAACCGAGGAGCTGCCGGCTGTACGCCGACAGACCGTCGCCGGTGAGCGCCTGGCACTCCCAACCCGGCAGCGAAGGCGCTTCGAGGCCGATCAGCAGCGCATGGCGCGCGGCGAAACCGGCAGGATCGACGGTCGCCGCCGGCACGGGCAGCCAGTCCGGCGCGAAATGCAGCACGGACTCTTCCTTCTGCGCCTGCAACACCCGCGTGGCGAAGCCGCGCAGCCGCACGCAGACTATACCCTCCGCATCCAGCAGATCGAGATCGAGGGTGCGCACCCGCTCCCCCTGCCCTTCGGCGGCGGGACGGATGGCGACCCAGCAATCGGCGGGCACGGCGCGCAGCAGCTCGACCGACTCCAGCGCGAAGGGCAGTGCCGCCCCGCCTTCCGACGGTGTGCCGTCGGGGTTCAGCGCCATGCCGATGGCGGCCTGGAAGGCACCGTCGAGCAGGCTGGGATGCAGCGCGAAGCCGGCACCCGCCACCGAGTCCGGCAGGCGGAGCCGCGCCAGCACGCCGGCCTCGCCGGTGGCCAGTTCGACCAGCGCCCGGTGCCCCGGCCCATACTCCAGCCCCAGCGCCGCAAAGGCGTCATAGATGCGCGGCGCGTCGTGCGGATGCGCCGCCCGCAGCATATCGAGGTCAGCGGGCTGGGGCGCATCGCCAACAGACTCGGCCAGCAGCATCTGTGCGTGCAAGTCGCGCGCGCCATCCGGGCCGAGGCTGCCGATCTCAATGCGGGTGCCGCCCGCCGCCCGATTCACCACGATTTCGACCGTGACCGGAGATGTCACGATCAGCGGCTTCAGCCAGACGATCTTGCGCAGATGCGTGGCGCGCAGGCCGGCCTTTTCGGCGGCGGCGCGCGCCAGCTCCAGATAGGCGACGCCGGGCAGCACCGGATTGCCCTGCACGCGATGATCGGCAAGGAAGAATTCCGCACCGGTGAAGCGCAACGTGTAGCGGTCCGGCCCGGCCTCGGTCAGCGCGAAGCCGCCCGCTTCCACCGGTTTTGTGTCGGCCAAAGGCAGCCAGTAGCGCTTGCGCTCGAACGGATAGGTCGGCAGGGCGAGCCGCCGCCTTGCCTGACCCTCATGCAGCGCCGCCCAGCCGATGGTCGCGCCCGCTGCCCAGCGCGCCGCGATATCCGCCAAAGCCATACCGGCAGGATCGAGCGCCTCTCCCTTGCCGACGCGCGGCGCGGTGCCTCGATGCACCGCCTGCCCATCTTTCAGGAAATCATCGATCTGGCGCAGCAGGTCCGCACCGTTGCTGGCAACGAAGGCGACCCGCTCGCGCATCGCATCGCGGCCGATTTGCAGCGTGTAGGCGAGATCGGCCAGATCGGCGGTTTCGGCGAACGGCCGCAGCTGCTCCACCGAAACCCGCAGCGCGGTCGCGGTCCGCGCCGAGACCGGCAGCAGGAACGGCCCGGCGCTCTCCGACACTGGCGAAGCGGCGGGGACATATTCCTCCACCACCAGATGCGCGTTGGCGCCACCTGCCCCGAAGGAGCTGATGGCCGCGCGGCGCGGCTGCTCTACCCCATCAATCTTGGGCCGCTGCCATGGGCTTTCCTTGTCCAGCAGGTGGAAGGGCGTGCCAGTGAGGTCGATCAGCGGGTTCGGCACCTCGCAATGCAGGCTGCGGTAGCGCGTGCCATCGCGCAGCGCCAGCAGCACCTTGATCAGGCCCGCCACGCCCGCCGCCGTTTCGGCATGGCCGATATTGGATTTCACCGAACCGAGGCCGCATGTTGCCACTTCCGGCATCGGCAGGCCGCGGGCGCGGTACAATTCCGCAAAGGCCAGCTTCAGCCCCTCGATCTCGATCGGGTCACCCAGCTTCGTGCCGGTGCCGTGGCATTCGATCAGGCCGATGCTGCGCGGATCGATGCCGGCGGCGCGGTGCGTCTCCACGATCAGCCTTGCCTGCGCCTGCGGATTCGGCGCGGTCAGCGAGGTGGCGCCGCCGCCATGATGCTCCGCCGAGGCCAGGATCACGCCGAGGATCGGGTCGCCGTCGCGTTCCGCCGCATCCAGCCGCTTCAGCAGCACAGCGCCCACGCCATCGGCGCGGGCATAGCCATTGGCGGCGGCGGAGAAGCTCTTGCAGCGCCCGTCCGGGCAGATCATCCCGACCTGCGAGAACATGATGTGCTGCATCGGCGACAGCATCAGGTTGGAGCCGCCGGCAATCGCCATCTCGCAGCCTTCGTGGCGGATGCTCATGACCGCGCGGTGCACCGCCACCAGCGAGCTGGAACAGGCGGTGTCGATCACCTGGCTGGGACCGTGAATATCCAGCAGGAAGGACAGCCGGTTCGGGCAGAAGGCATGGCCGAGGCCGGTGAGCTGCTGCGCCTCCATCACCCCGGCGCGGTTCGCCATCTCGGTGTAGTCCAGCAGGTTGATGCCGAGGAACAGCCCGACCTTGCGCCCGGCCAGCGATCCGGGGGCATGGCCGGCCCCTTCGATCAGCTTCCACACGCATTCCATGAACAGCCGGTGCTGCGGGTCCATCAGCTCGGCTTCTTTCGGCGAGATGTTGAAGAAGCCGGCATCGAACAGATCGTGGCCCGGGACGAAGCCGCCATATTTCACATCAGTGAACGGCCCCTTGCGCGGGTCGCCATGAACGGCGCGCCAGTCCCAGCGGTTGGCCGGCACTTCCTCGATGCAGTCCTCGCCGCGCCGCAGATGCGCGGCGAAACGGTCGAGGTCCGGGCTCTTGGGGAACATCCCCTCCATCGAGATGATGGCGATGGGGGCAGCGGCATCCGGCACCGCTGGTTTTGGCTGGGCGGGAATGGCATCTGGTTTTGGCGCCTTCGCCACCGCGCGGTGCCGCGCCATCCAGCCGGCGACCTTCGCGGCTGGCTTTACTTCCGGCACGGATACAGGCGCGGGCGCAGTCTCGACCTTCGGCGCGTAATGGGCGGCGATGGCCTTGCCGTTGCGTTCCGCCAGGATACGCGCAAGATCGTTGAGGTTCTTCGCCTCGAAGAAGGTGGTGGGTGCCACCGATATGCCGAAGCGCCGCGAGATCTGCACCATTACCTCGGTGATGGCGATGGAATCGATGCCGTAATTGGCCAGATTCTCGGTCGGGTCCAGCTTCTCTTCGGGGATGCGCAGCGCCGCCGCCGCGATGGCCAGCACGTCGCCAGCCAGCCGGCCGAGGCCGCCGCCAGAAGAAGCCGTTTCCGCTGCTGCTTCTGGCGTGGACGGCGCGATGCCGGCGCGGCGCATCAGCTCCTCTTCCAGCGTCTTGCGGATATCGGGACGGTCGGTCATGAGGCCATCGCCTCCGGCGCCCCGTCACCGGCCAGCATGTCGCGGTAGCGCCGCATCTGCGCCAGCAGCTTCCACAGATCGGCCTCCCACAGATGCCGGTAGGACGGCACGAAATAGCCCTGGCCGATATCGGGAGTGTCGGTCTGCTTCGCCTTCAGGAAGGCCTCCAGCCCTTTCGTCCGGCCGAACAGCGCGCGGGCATAGGTCAGCGCGTACAGGCCTTGTGTCTTCAGCCCGTCGCCCAGCCCGCCGGCGGCATTGATGAAGCCCATGAACAGCAGATTGTCGTGGTTGCGCGGCGTCGAATGCAGGAACAGGTCGGGGATGCCCGACTTCCATTCCAGCAGCCCCTTGTCGAGGAACGGGAAGTCGCGCTTGTAGCCGGTGGCGTAGAGGATGACATCGAACTCCGCCGTGCTGCCGTCAGTGAAGCGGACAGTGCGCCCCTCGAACGCCGCGACATCGCCCTTCGGCACCACATCGCCATGGCCGATATGATAGAGGATCTGCGAATTCATCACCGGATGCGCGGCATCCAGCGGATAGTCCGGCGCCGGCAACCCGTAGGCGGCGCCATCATAGCCGGCGAGGCGGAACACTTCCGCGATATAGGCCAGCGTATCCTCCTTGCGGGGAAATTTGTTGCCCAGCTCCATCATCCATTGAGGAGTCGGCTTGCCATCGATGAATTTCGGCTGATAGTAATAGCCGCGCCGCGTGCTGTGATGGACGGAAGCCGCGTGATGCATCGCATCCACGGCAATGTCGCAGCCGGAATTGCCGCCGCCGATCACCAGCAGCCGCTTGCCGGCGACCTGCCGGCCCGACTTGTAGTCCATCGAATGCAGCACCTCGCCCGCGAAGCTGCCGGGATAGGCCGGGTCCGGCAGATGCGGCACACGCTGCAGCCCGTTGCACACGATGACCAGCGGATAGAGCGCGTCATGCCCCGCCGCCGTGACCAGCCGCCACTGGTCGCCGACCGGCTCCAGCCGCTGCACCGGCGCCTCGAAACGGGTGCGCTCATACAGGCCGGAGGCGCGCGCGAAATCGCGGAGATAGCGCAGCATCAGCCGGTGGTTCGGGTAGGGCGGGTAGTCTTCCGGCATCGGGAAGTCGGGCGCCTGGGTGTTGAATTTCGGCGAGATCAGATGCAGCGACTCATAGGCGCGCCCGCAGGCCGCATCGGCATTCCACACGCCGCCGAAATCCGATTCCGCCTCGTAGAGATCGACCTCCACGCTGCCGGCCACCAGTTCCCGCGCAACGCCGATTCCGGTTGGCCCGCCGCCGATGATCGCGACCTTCGCGTTTCTCGTCACCGCCGTCATAGCGCCTCCTCCTCGAACCGGATTTCCGCCAGCGTCTCGTGCGGCGCGGTCAGCACGCCGGCCAGCGTCATCAGTGTCTGCCCGCCGGCATCGTGCAGCGACAGCACCCAGCCCTCATCCGCCGACAGGCGCGACAGGCGCAGCCAGATCGCTTCCGGCAGGCCGGCCTGCGCCGCCGGTTCCAGCGTGAGGCTTTCCAGCGCATAGGGGAAGGGCAGCGCGTCACTCTCCCCATTCTCCGCAAAAGCCAGCACCCGCCAGACCGCATCGAGGCAGAGCGGGTCCATGACCATGCCACCCGATCCGCCGGCGGCACGCGTCAGGCGCGCGGTCAGCATGTCTCCATCGCGGCGCAGCGCCTGCACGCTGGCGGCTTCCGGTGCCGGCGGGCCGGAATGGGCGGCGCAGCGCGCAGCGAACTCCCGGAAGGAAGGCAGAGTATCCTCGCCGGCCTGCATGCTGGCGGGATCGAGCGAAGGCGCGCGGAAGGCTTCGGCCTCCGGCGGCAGCGCCTCGCCCAGATGGCAGGGGGCCATCTCCTCGCCATCCGCCATCACCTGATAGAACAGCCCCGCCGCATCCTGCCGGATGGCAAGGCTGAGCCGGCGCGGATGGCCGTTCACCGCGACCGGTCGGCCCCAGACCAGATGGCGCAGTCCGGCCACACTAGCCCCTGTCTGGCGGGCCAGCGCGGCGCGCGCCAGCTCCGGCAGGAACAGGCCAAGCGACAACCGCGTCTCGCCGGTGGCGTGGTGGGTCAGCCAGGACTCCTCCGCGCGCAGGGTCAGGCCGACGTGCAACCCCTCCGGCGTCACAATCACCTCCTCCAGCAGCGGATGCCCAGCGGGAGCCAAAGCGGGTGCTGCCGGTTTTGCGGCGACCACCCAGTGCCGGTCCCGCGCGAAGGGATAGCCCGGCAGCCGGATGCGGCGGCCCTCAGGCAATCCTGAGAAATCGACATCGCGCCCGGCGGCCCACAGCCGCGCCAACCCGTCGAGCGTGCCGGCATCGGCATTCCCATCGGCATCGCGCTGATCGAAGTAAACGCCTTCCGCTGGTTGCCCGGCAGCGACGGAGGACAGCGCCCGCAGCAGTTCCGTCCGGTCGCGGAAAGTGAAGGCCAGCCTCGTGGTGAAGGCGCTGCGCGCGACCCGCAGCGTGTAGGCAAGGTCGCCAAGATCGAGCGCCGGATTGGCGGCGACAAAACGCTCCATCGTGGCGGCATAGTCGCTCAGCCGCTCGTGGTCGCGCGCCGACAGCACGAACAGATAGGGGCCGGGCGCGCCACTGCCAGACCCGGCTGGCGGCGCTTCCTCCAGCACCAGATGCGCGTTGGTACCGCTGAAGCCGAAGGAGCTGACGGCCACGCGGCGCGGGCCGGTGCCGGCCGGCCACGGCTTCAGGCTGGGATTCACCCGGAACGGCGCACCGGCCAGGCGGATATGCGGGTTGAGAGTCTGGAAATTCACCGCCGGCGGCAGTTCGGCCCGTTCCAGCGCCAGCATCGCCTTCATCGCCCCCGCCACCCCGGCAGAGGCCAGCAAATGCCCGACATTCGCCTTCACCGAGCCGATGACGGTGGCGCCTTCCGAAAGACCGCTGCCGGCGAAGGCGTCGCACAGCCCCTCGATCTCGATGGGGTCGCCCAGCGCCGTGCCGGTGCCATGGCATTCGATCAGCCCGATACTGGCCGGGTCGATGCCGAACTTGCGGTGGACGGACTGCATCAGCCTCGTCTGCGCCTGCGGGTTGGGCGCGGTGATGCCATTGGTCCGCCCGTCCTGGTTGGTGCCCCAGCCACGGATCACCGCGCGCACCGGGTCGCCATCGGCCAGCGCATCCTCCAGCCGCTTCAGCAGCAGCACGCCCACACCCTCGCCCGGCACGAAGCCGTTGGCGCGCGCATCGAAGGTGAAGCAGCGCCCGTCCTTCGACAGCATGCCGACCTTGGCGGTGTCGATGAACATGGACGGGCCGATCAGCACGCAGGCGCCGCCGGCCAGCGCCAGGTCGCAATCGCCCAGCAGCAGGCTGTTGCAGGCCTCGGCAATCGCCACCAGCGAGCTGGAGCAGGCAGTGTCGATCGACAGGCTGGGGCCACGCAGATCCAGCAGATGGGCGATGCGCGCCGCCAGGATGGAGCCGGAACTGCCCAGCAGGCTGTAGGCGTTGCGCTCCGCGATCAGATCGGCATAACCGCTGGGGCCGGCGCCGACGAACACGCCGCAGGCCGCCCCGCCCAGCTTCAGCGGGTCGAGGGCGGCATCCTCGATGGCGTGCCAGGCATGCTGCAGGAACAGCCGCTGCTGCGGGTCCGTCAGCTCCGCCTCGCGCGGCGTCATGGTGAAGAAGCCGGCATCGAACCGGTCGATCCCGTCAATCGCTCCCATCCATTTGCAATAGCTGGTCTCGGGATGCTGCGGGTCGGGATGGTAATGCCGCGCGATGTCCCAGCGGTCGGCCGGCACCTCCTCGATGCAGTCGCGGCCGCTGCAGATATTCTCCCAGAAGGCTTCAAGATCGGCGGCCTTCGGGAAGCGCCCGGAGGCACCGATGATCGCCACCGCGCCCCGCGTCTCGCGACTTGGGCTAGGCGCCGGTGTTGACAGGATCGCCGGTGTTGCGACCACAGGTTCCGCAACCACAGGGGCCACGACGGCAGGTGCCGGAGCGGGCTCAGGCTGTGCAGGCGGCTCCGGCTGTGCGGCCGGCGCCTCATCCGGCAGCAGCTTGGCGACATGGGCGGCCAGGTCGCCGACCGTCGGATGCGCATAGACGCTGGTTGCCGGCAGGTCGATGCCAAACAGCCCGTTCAGCCGGCGCAGCCAGGTGACGGCGAGGATCGAATCGAGGCCGAGATCGAGGAAGCCGGAGGAATCGCGGATGTCCGAGGCCTCGATCATCAGCTCCTCGGCAAGGGTGGCGGCGATCTCCCCGCGCGCCCGCGCCAGCCGGGCCGCGCCATCGGAAACTGTGGGCTTTGCCGGCTCATGGGTTTCAGCGGCGGGGGCCTGCGGGAAGGCCTCGGCGATGCGTTCGGCCACGCGGGCATTGCCGATGAAGGTCGTCTCGTGCATCGCCACCTCGCGGGCCAGCACATCCCCCAGCCGGCTGGTGAGTGGCTTCGCCAGCGCCGATTTCGCCTCCACCAGCCAGCCGCGCGGGCGGGCAGCCAGCGCATGCGCCATGGACAGCGCGCGCGGCAGCACCTCGGCGGCCGGCAGCGCGGTCAGGCCGGGGCGGCGCGCGGCCAGTTCGCGGCCCTTGTACTCGCGGGCGGTGAACAGCACCTCGCGGCCCAGATCGTCGCCCAGCCGTTCCGGGAAGATCAGCGTCGCCCCCGCGCCCGGCGTGAAACCGAACCAGAGATAGTTGCTGTGATAGACGCTCTCCGCCCCGAACAGCGCCAGATCGCAATACATGCCGAGCGACCAGCCGGCGCCGATGCCATGGCCCTGCATCGCGGCGATCACCGGCAGTTCACACTCCAGCGGCAGGCTGTAGATCTTCAGGTCGGTAAAGCGGGTGGCGCCGCTCTGCAGCTCGGTCAGCCCGTCGCGCGTGCCGCCACAGGCGAAATAGCCGTCATGCCCGGTCAGCACCACGACCTTCGCTTCGGGCAGGCCGGCAATCGCCGTGAAGGCCTCCTGGATGCCGTCCATGAAGGCCGGGGTGAAGGTGTTCTTGTGCTGCCGCTCGCATAGCCGCAGCAGCGCCACGCCATCGGGCCAGATTTCCAGCGCCACCACCGGACTCGCCAGCGCGATGCGGCGCGGATTGCCGGCGGGAGCCGTCGCCCCCTCGCCGATGGCGGCCAGCAGCGGATGATCGCCGGACGGCAAATCGCTGCGCGGCGGCAATGCATGGCGCATATGGCGCTTCAGCTCGACGAGGCTGAGGCGCGGTGCCTGGGCGATCTGCGTTGCCAGCGCCGAAGCCGTCCGGACGATATCGGCGGCGGGCAGCACCTGCATACCCACACCGCGCGCACGCAGTTCGGCACCGCTCAACGCACGGCCTTCGGCCAGCATCAGATGCGCCGCCTCGCGGCCCAGCCGCTGGTCCATGAGTGCTCTTGCCGGCGCAAGCCCCGGCTGGCCGGCATAGGAACCATCCGCTGCCAGCAGCAGGAAATCCGCCTGCAACGCCGCCAGCAGCCCGGCGCCTTTCGCCGAGCCGGCCAGCGCCGCCACCACCGGCACGGCGCAATCAAGCGCGGCATTCAGCCCGTCACCTGTCGCGGCGGTGCCGTCCCAGTCTCCCGTCACCAGCACCGCGCGCACGCTGTCGTCCGTTGACGCCGCCGCCAGTTCCCCGGCCAGCTTTGCCTGCTGCGCATCGCTCCAGCCGCCCGACAGCTCCAGCCGGCGCACCCCGTCCGCATCCGGCAGGCGGCGCAGAGTGCCGGTCGGTGTGGCCGATACCGCCGCCGGGGTGGCCGTCAGCGGTGCCAGCCGGATCTTCGGCGGCGTCGCGGCAGAAGCCATAGGCCGCGGCAACCCTGCCGGTTCGGGCAGAGTAATGGCGGGTTGCTTAGCGGCAGCCGCCACCACAGCCGGCTTCGGCTCCTCCACCGCCTTCACCCAATAGCGCTTGCGCTCGAACGGATAGGTTGGCAGCGGCACCCGGCGCGCATCGGTCGGACAGGCCGCGCCATAGTCCAGCGCGTCGCCGGCCAGATAGTGACGCGCCAGTGCAGGCAGCAGTGCCATCGGATCGGCGGCGGTGGAGATCGCGGCGATCAGCGCCTCCCCCTCCGCCTGCCGGGCGGGGTCGGCGCGGCGGTCCTTCTCGTCCAGTTCCGCCGTTTCGACACCGCTCTCCGTCGCACCGTCCAGCCAGAAGCGGAGCCTTGCCGCGAGGTCCGCCCGGTCGCTGGCGACCAGCTCCAGCCGGTGATGCAGATGCCGGCGGCCGGCCAGTAGGGTGAAGGCGATATCCGCCAGCTCCTGTTCCGGCTGGGCATCGAGATGGGTCAGTAGATTTTCCGCCTGCCGGCGCAGCTGTTCGGTCGTGCGCGCCGACAGCACGATCAGCCCGCCAGCCGGCAGAGCGGCGCGCGGCGGCAGGGCGGGTGCTTCCTCCACCACCGCATGGGCGTTGGTGCCACTGAAGCCGAAGGAGCTGATCGCCGCCCGGCGTGGCGCGCCAGCCGAAGCCTTCCAGTCCACTGGATTCTCGCTGGCGAAGAACGGGCTGTCATCCATGCGGATCGCCGGATTGCCGCTGCCGACGTGGATGGTCGGCGGGATGGTGC
The DNA here is from genome assembly GCF_022449305.1 of Oceanibaculum sp. Taxonomy (NCBI): domain Bacteria; kingdom Pseudomonadati; phylum Pseudomonadota; class Alphaproteobacteria; order Rhodospirillales; family Oceanibaculaceae; genus Oceanibaculum; species Oceanibaculum sp. Next base: position 23,604 of record NZ_JAKUSO010000039.1, read on the forward strand.
GGTGGCGCAGCGCCAGCAACAGCTTCGCCAGCCCGGCAATGCCCGCCGCCGTGGTGGCATGGCCGATGTTCGACTTCACCGAGCCCAGCGCGCAGAAGCCGGTGCGGCCGGTATAGTGGCGGAAGGCACGGGTCAGCGCCGCATGCTCGATGGGGTCTCCCAGCACCGTGCCGGTGCCGTGCGCCTCCACAAGCCCGATACTGTCGGGGTCGATGCCGAACCCGTCATAGACGCTGCGGATCAGCCGTTCCTGCGAGGCGGCGCTGGGCGCAGTGATGCCGTTGGTCGCCCCATCCTGATTGGTGCCGCTGGCGACGATGACGCCCTGGATCGTGTCGCCATCGGCCAGCGCCTCGGCCAGCGGGCGCAGCAGCACCGCGCCCACCGCCTCGCCCGGCACGATGCCGTCCGCCCCGGCGCCGAAGGCGGCGCAGCGTCCGCTGGGCGACAGCATCTTCGCCTGGTTGGCGGAGCGGTAGAAGCGCGCCGTCGCATGCACGAACACGCCGCCAGCCAGCGCCATCTCCGCCTCGCCGTTCCACAGGCTCTGGCAGGCCAGATGCAGCGCCACCAGCGAACTGGAGCACGCGGTATCGACGGCGACCGCCGGCCCCTTCAGGTCCAGCAGATAGGCGATGCGCGCCGGAATCAGCGAGATGGTATTGCCCCAGAAGGCCTGGCCCGGCGCCTCCTCGCCCTTGAACAAATCGTGATAATCGCCGGCACTGCAGCCGACGAACACGCCGACCCGCCGCCCGGCGATATCCGCGCCGGCATGGCCGGCATTTTCCAGCGTGTTCCAGGCCTCCTCCAGGAACAGCCGCTGCTGCGGGTCCATATAGGTGGCTTCCAGCCCGGAAATGCCGAAGAACACCGGGTCGAACTGGTCGATCCCGTCGATGAAGCTGCCGTGCCTGCCATAGGTTCCCGGCGTGGAATCCCGGTACAGACTGTCGAGGTCGAAGCGGCTGACCGGCTCCACCAGATCGCGGCCGGCCAGCAGATGGCCCCACAGCGCCTCCATGTCCGGCGATTTCGCGAAGCGGCCGCTGGCGCCGATGATGGCGATGGGTTCGCGGCTCTTCTCCTTCGGCTCGGAACGCCGCACCGCCGGAGCGGCAACCACAGGTGCCGCCGGTTCCGGCGCCGCACCGAGGCAGGCGACAGCCGCCGGGTACTCCGCCGCGATGAAGCCTTCCAGCTGCGCCACGCTGGCGAAGTCGAACAGCCTTGTCTGGTCGAACTCGATATCCAGCGCGCGGCGCAGCCGGTGCACCAGCTCCATGCCGAGGATCGAATCCAGCCCGTAATCGGCGAAGGATTGCGTCACGTCGATGCTGGCCGGCGTCACATTCAGCGTCTCCGCCAGCAGCCGCAGCAGCACATCGCGCAGGCTGCCGGACGGTTGCGCCATGACGGGCTTTTCCGGCGCTTTCGGCGCGGCTACGACCGGTGCTGCCGGCGCGGCCACCGCCGCATCCTCCGGCAGGCGCGCGGCAATCAGCTGCTGGCCGAGCGCCAGTTCGCCATCCGGCGAACCGCCGACCCAGTGCAGCCCGGTTTCCTCCAGCAACGCCCGCCAGGAGGCCGGCGTCAGGCTGGGCGTGCCGGGAATCCGGACATCCGGATCGGTGAAACGCCACCAGCCCTCCAGCAGGCCGAAGGTGACATGGGTGAACAGGGTCGCCGCACTGGTCTCGTTCGCCAGCAGCAGCCCGCCCGGCGCCAGCGTTTCGCGCACAGTGGCCAGCGTGCGGCGCATATCGGCGGTCGCGTGCAGCACATTGGCGGCGATCACCAGATCGTAGCCATGCGGCGTCACGCCCTGCCCGGCCAGCGGTTTTTCCACATCGAACAAGGCCGTCGTCAGATGGGGCGCGCTGTCGGCGTAGGAGCGCTCGGCATGGATCAGGAAGGCGCGCGACACATCGGTGTAGAGATATTCCGCTATCCCGGCGCGGTGCGGGGCCAACGCCCGGAACACGCACACGCTGGTGCCGCCGGTCCCGGCGCCGATTTCGAGGATGCGCAGGCGCCGGTCCGGTGCCGCCGACAGCCGCGCCGCGACGAAGGCAGAAGCCGCCCCGGCAAGCCCGTCGCTGAAGCGCGCGGCCACCGGATTATCCTTATAGACGCCCTCGACCAGCCCCATCCCGCCATCCGGGAACATCACGGCGGTCGGCTTCACCCGCCCGGCCAGAGTATCCGGCAAGGCGCGCAATGTCGCCCCGGCCAGCGCGATGCGGGCGGCCAGCGCCTTGTCTTCCCGGTGCGCCGCCGCGAAGCCTTCCCAGTCCGCCGCCTCGCCCGCTGGAGTCGATGCCAGCAGCGCCAGCGCGGCCTGCCGCCAGCGCCGCAGCTCCGGCACCACATCCTCTTCCGGCAAATCCGTCAGCACGGCGCGCAGCACCGGCGCGATCTGGCGTTCCAGCAGGTCATTGCCGGCCTCCAGCGTCGCCCGGCCCGCCGGGCTGTCGGCCAGCGCCACCGCGACCGCTTCCGTCACATCCCGCGCCGGACGGGGTATCCAGAAGCGTTGCCGCGCGAAGGGATAGGTCGGCAGCGAGACGATGCGCCCGCCCGGCACGCCCGGCCAGTCGATCTCCTGCCCCTTGGCCCAGAGCGCCAGCGCCTTGCCGAGCCTGCCTTCGGCCAGCCAGCGCGCCGCCAATTCCCGCGCCTCGGTGGCGTCCAGCAGCCCGGCGAGCGCGGCGCGGTCGGCCTTCGCATTGCCTTCCTGCAGGCCGGGATGATTCTGCCGCCCGTCCAGCCAGGCGCGCAGCGCCCCGGCCAGTTCCGCAAGCGAGGCGGCCTCGATGGCGAGGCGGCACTCCAGCGCCTCCCGTCCGATCTGCAGCGTGTGGGAAATGTCCGCCAGCGCCAGCGCCGGTACGGCACCGCTGCCCGCCGCCTCAGCCGGCCCGGCAAGCTGCCGCAGAGTCGCCGCCGGGGTGAAGCGGGCCGCAACAAGCGCCTGCCCGAAGCGATCCTCGGCCCAGCCCTTCAGCGCGAGCAGTTGCGCCAGCTCTATGCCGTAGGAGTCCAGCGGCTCGTCCGGGTCGATCTCGGCTTCCGCGACCGCCAGCAGTTCCGCCAGCCTGGCGCGCCAGACGGGCAGGGTGTCGCCTGCCGCCTTGGGGTGCTCAGTCTCGACAAAGGCCAGCAGCTTCTCGGCCATCTCGCGCAGCCGCTCGGGATCGCGCGCCGAGAGCAGCACCGGCAGCGGCACGGCGCTCACCACTCGGCTGGGCGCTTCCGCAACCGGGAAGGAGGGCGTCGGCCATTCCTCGATGATCGCATGGGCGTTCGCCCCGCCCGCCCCGAAGGAGGACAGGCCGGCGATGCGGGGGCGGCCCTGCCAAGGTGAGAGTTCCTGCTGCAACCGGAAGGGCGAGTCGGCCAGCGCCAGGTTCGGGTTCGGCACGCTGGCGTGCAGCGTCGGCGCCAACTGGCCATGGCGCATCTGCAGCAGGATCTTGGTGAGGCCCGCGATGCCCGCCGCCGCCTCCAGATGGCCGATGTTGGACTTCACCGAGCCCAGCGCGCAGAAGCCGCTGGCGGCGGTATCCTTGCGGAAGGCCTGGGTCAGCCCGTCCAGCTCGATCGGGTCGCCCAGCGCCGTGCCGGTGCCATGCGCCTCGATGCAGGTGACGGCATCGGCGGTGAGGCCGGCCTTTTCCAGCGTCGCGCGGATCAGGTCGCGCTGCGCCGCCGGGCTGGGCACGGTATAGCCATTGGCATGGCCGCCATGGTTGATCGCGGTGGCGCGGATCAGCGCATGGATGCGGTCGCCATCGGCCAGCGCCCGCGACAGCAGCTTCAGGATGACGCAGCCCACCCCCTCGCCCGGCACGAAGCCGTCGCCGCCATAGCCGAAGCTCTTGCAGCGGCCTTCCGCGCTCAGCATGCGGGCGGCACTCAGCTCGACGAAATTGGCAGGGTGCAGATAGAGGTTCACGCCGCCGGCCAGCGCCACCTCGCAACTGCCGGCACGCAGATGGGCGCAGGCCTCGTGGATCGCGGTCAGCGAGGACGAACACATGGTATCGACCGGCAGGCTGGGGCCGGAGAGGTCCAGCGCGTGCGACACCCGGTTGGCGACCGAGGCGAAGGAGGTGCCAGGCCGTACCATCGCCCCGCCCTCGGTGCGGAACGGCCCATGCAGCGCATAGCCGGTCTTGGTCACGCCGGCAAACACGCCGACGCGGCCATGATGCTGGCGCGCCAGCCTTGTCGGGCCATAGCCGGCATCCTCGAACGCCGCCCAGGCGCCGATCAGGAACAAGCGTTCCTGCGGGTCCATCGCTGCCGCGTCGCGCGGAGAGATGCGGAAGAAGAACGGGTCGAACTCGGCGAAACCCTCCAGGAAGCCACCCCATTTCGCATAGCTGCGGCCGTTCGCCACCGCCTCATCGGCATTCGCCTGGAAGAAGCCTTCCATGTCCCAGCGCTCGGGCGGAATCTCGGTGATGGCATCGCGGCCCGCCGCCAGATTGGCCCAGAAGGCGTCAAGGTCGGGCGCACCGGGATAACGCCCGCTGAGGCCAATGATGGCGATGGGCTCGTCCTGGGAAACCGGCGCGGATGTAGCGCGCACCACCGGCTGGGCGGCAGCCGGCATCGTGCGTTCGGCAGAAGCGAGCCCGGTCCAGCGCCGGCACTCGTCCCCCTTGGCTGCCGCCAGATGCGCAGCCAGCGCGGCCAGCGTGCGGTGCTCGAACAGCAGCGTCTTCGGCAGCGCGCCGAACGGCGCTTCCAGCGCCGCGTTCAGCCGGGTCACCATCAGCGAATCGATGCCGTACTCCTCCAGCGGGCGGGACGGGTCGATACCGCCCGCCGGCAGGCCGCTGGCCTCCGCGAAGATATTTCGCAGACGCTCCGCCACCCGGTCACGCAGCGCGGTATCAGAGGATGTCGTCGGTGCGGCCTGCGGCAAGTCCGGCCGGTCCGCGCCAGCGAAGAAGCTACGAATGCGCTCCCCCTCCCCGGCAATTACGGCAAGGCGCGGCAGGCCGGCGGCCAGCGCGCGGCGCAGCACGCCCAGCCCGTCCGCCGACTCCAGCGGGCGCTGGCCCATGCGGCGGAACAGCTCCGCCTCGACCGAGACATCGACACGCATGCCGCCATCGCGCCAGAGCGGCCAGCCGATGGCCAGCAGCGGCGCGCCCTGCTGTTCGGCCAGCGCATCCATGAAGCCGTTGGCGGCCGCGTAATCCGCCTGTCCCGGATTGCCGACCGCCCCGGCGAGCGAGGAGAACAGCACGAAGGACGGCTTTACCGGCAGGTCGCGGCAGGCGCGCCACAGCGCCAGCGTGCCCTTGAGCTTCGGCGCCAGCACGGTCGCGAGATCCTCTGACGATTTGCGCAGCGCGTAGCCGTCGCGCAGCATGCCGGCGGCCTGCACCACCCGGTCGAGACGACCGTGCGCCGCCGCGACCTCCCGCACCAGCGCGGCGACGGCGGCCTCATCGGCGATATCCACCTGCCGGTATTCGGCCTTTGCGCCCAACCGCCGCAATTCCTCAAGGAAAGCCTGTCGCTCCGCATCCAGCGCCGCGCGCCCGGTCAGCACCAGAACGCTCCCCGGTGCGGATTCGGCAATATCGCGCGCCAGCATCCGGCCCAGCCCGCCCATGCCGCCGGCAATCAGCGTGACCGCGCCTTCCTGCCAGGACACGCCTTCGGCGGGCAGGATCGCATCGTTCCAACTGCGCACGCAGCGTTGGTCGGCGCGGTAGCGGACATGGCGGTCGCACGGGCCTGTAGCCTCCGCCGCCAGCAGCCGGGACGCCTCGGCCGGCGCGATACCGGCGGGCAGGGTGATGGTTTGGCCGAGCAGCCGTGGATGTTCGGCGGCGATGCTGTCCAGCATCGCGCCAAGGCCGGCAAACAATGCAGCTTCACCCGCATCCGGCACGGCCAGCTGCACCAGCACCCGTCCTTTGCCCGGCTGCTTCAGCACGTCCTGAACGGTGCGCAGTAGCATATCCGCCAGCGCGCCATAGGCAGCGCCGATCTCCACCGGCAGAGACGGGGCCAGCAGATCGACGCCCGGCAACGTCGCAATGCCGATGCCGCCCGCCACCATGATATGCCGCGCGTGTGCGGTGCCGGCTGGAACCAGCGGCGCCTCAACCCAATGCGGCACCAGCGCCGTCACCGTTTCCGCCTGCACGCCCGGTATCCAGTAGCGCGTGTCGGCGAAGCGGTGCGGCGGCAGCGGGCTGCGGCGCGATTCGGAAACCGGCTCATAGGCTTCCAGCACGACATGCGCGTTGCTGCCGCCGAAGCCGAAGGAGCTGATTCCGGCCCGGCGCGGCAGGATGTGGCCCTGCGCATCGTGGCGCACCGGCCAGTCCTGCGTCTCCACCGCCAGCCGGAAGGGCGAGCCGGCGAGGTCCAGATGCGGGTTGGCCACGGCGCAATGCAGCGAGGCCGGCAGCCGGCCCTGCCGCATCGCCAACAGCATTTTCACGACGCCGGCCAGCCCGGCAGCAGCCTCCAGATGGCCGATATTGGATTTCACCGAGCCCAGCAGGATCGGCGGCAGGCTAGCGGAATTTCCGCCGGTCAGCGTGTCATAGGCCAGCCGCAGCCCGTTCGCCTCCACCGGATCGCCCAGCGCCGTGCCGGTGCCATGCGCCTCGATACAGGCGATGCTGGCCGGATCGATGCCCCGCATGGCGCGGACCACCAGATCGGCCTGCGCCTTCGCATTCGGCGCGGTCAGCGAGCCGGCGCGGCCGCCGTGATTCTCCGCCCCGCCGATCAGCAGTCCGAAGATGCGGTCGCCATCGCGTTCGGCAGCGGCCAGCGGCTTCAGCAGCAGCGCCACCACGCCCTCGCCGCGCGCATAGCCGTCGGCCTTGGCGCCGAAGCTCTTGCAGCGCCCCTCCGGGCTCAGCATGCCGGCCTGATGCGGCCCCTCGAACCCTTCCAGCGCCAGCGTCAGATTGACCCCGCCGACCAGCGCCGCGCCGCAGCGCCCTGACCTCACCGCATCGGCCGCGCGCAGCAGCGCCACCAGCGAACTGGAACAGGCGGTATCCACCGCCTCGCTCGGCCCGTTCAGATCGAAGAAATGCGACAGCCGGTTCGCCACCATCGCCAGCGAATTGCCGGTGGCGACATAGCCATCGCTGGCCACGCCGTGGTCACGCAGCAGGGCGGCATAATCCTGCGCCGTCACCCCGACGAAGACGCCGGTGTCGCGCGGCAGTTCCTCCGGGCGGTAGCCGGCATCCTCCAGCGCACGCCAGGCGGTCTCCAGCATCAGGCGCTGCTGCGGGTCCAGCCGCTCCGCCTCGACCGGGGAGATGCGGAAGAAGCCGGCATCGAACCGGTCGATATCGGCAAGGAAACCGCCGCGTTTCGGAAAGCCCGCCCGTTCCAGCCGCGCGCGGTAATCCGCGCCATAGCGCGCCAGCGGCAATTCACCGGTGAGGTCGTCGCCGGCCAGCAGCCGGGCGAAGAATTCCTCGGCCGTTGCCGCGCCGGGGAAGCGACCGGCCAGTCCGATGATCGCCACCGCGCCGTCCGGCGGAGGCCGGTGGGTTGCGACCGCCGGCTGCGCGGCCGCCTTCAACGGCGCAGCGGTAGGCTTTGGTACCGTCGCTCCCGCCGCAACGCCGTGACGGCTGGCGAGATGGGCGGCCAGCGCCTCGATATGCTCGCACTCGAAGAACACCGCCGGCGACAGCGTGACCTTGTAGGCCTCCGAAATCTCCCCGGCGAAACGGGTCAGCGAGATCGAATCGAAACCCAGCTCGTAGAACAGCTCGCGCGGGTTCAGCTCCTCGGCAGGGAATTTCAGGATCGCCGCCGCCAGCACGCGCAGTTCGCCCACCAGCCCATCGGCGGCATTCGCCGCGACCGCTACCGGCGCAGGCGCGGCACGGTCCAGCGCATCCGGCGCCGCGAAGCGCACCCCGTCCAGCGCGCCCAGCACTGCGCCCTCGGCATCGAACAGCCGCACGGCATAAGTGCCGTCGCCCTGCCGGCGGACCAGCAGCCGCACGGTCTCTTCCACCCGGTCGCCCAGCACCGCCGACGCCAGCCCGGCCAGTAGCGGCGGCGTCTCCGAAGGCGGCTGGTCAAGCAGCACCGACTGATAGAGCGCGGCGAGCACACGCGGCGGCAGTTGCATAGTCTGTTTGAAGAAATCCTGCTGCGGATGGTCCCGCGCGAGGTCGAGCAGCAGGCCGCCGTCCGGCAGGGCCAGTGCCTGCGTCACCACCTCCAGATAGGGCGCGAAGCCATAGCCGCGCTCGGCCAGCCTTGCCGTGAAAGCCGCACCATCCAGCGCCTCGCCGGATGAGGGCAAGCTCTCCGTCGGCAAGGCGGTGGGGGCCGCCTGCACCCGCGCCTCGGCATAGGGCGTGCGGGCGCCCGCCGCATCCGTCATCTCCAGCCGCACCCGCAGCCCGTCATCCTGCGGATCAAGCGTGGCGTGCAGTTCCGATCCATCCGCCCAGGCCGGCGCGCCGCACACGGCAAGGTCACGCAATGAGAGCGGCCCGGCCAGCCCTGCGATGCGGCCCAGCGCCAGCGCGATCTCCGCCGCAACGGTCGGCAGGATGCTGCGAGTCCGGCCCTGCATGAAGCTGTAATCCAACAGCTCGTCCGGATGGATTGCGGTCTTATAGCGCAAGCCCTCCAAGCCGGAGCGGTTCACGCCGATAAAGGGATGCAGCTTCGATGCCGATCCCAGTGGGTTGACCACCGAGGGCGCATCGGCGAATTCCGGATACCAGCAGCGCACCCGCTCGAACGGATAGGCCGGCAGCGAGATGCGGCGCGGCTGCCGGCCTTCGTGCAGCATATCCCAGTCGATGCTGGCCCCCGCCGTCCAGGCTGCACCCACCCGGTCGAGCGCGCGGGCCCCGATATCCTGCCGCAGCCGTGCCGCATCGGCGGGCGGCTCCACCTCCAGAATGCTGCGCACAAAATGCCAATGCGGGGCGGGGCGCGGGTCCGGCCCCCGCGACGAAATGAAATCCGCCAGCAGCGCCGGGACGCTGGCGATATCGTCGGCCACCAGCGCCAGCCGGCAGGGCAGCTCGTTGCGGCCGGTCTGCAGCGTATAGGCAAGGTCCGCCAGCACCAGGTCCGGATGGGCTGCAACATGATCGCGCATGCGCGCCAGCAGCCGGATCAGCGCCGCCTCCGACATTGCGGAGAACACCAGCAGTTCCGGCCCCGCCGGTACATCATGGCGCGGCGATGCGGCATGTTCCTCGATCAATATGTGCGAGTTCATGCCGCCGGCGCCGATGGAGGTGACACCGGCGCGGCGCGGCAGCTCCCGCCCCGCCGCATCGCGCGGACGGGTCCAGGGCGCCAGTTCGCGCTGCACCCGGAACGGCGTGTCGGCGAACGGGATGTTCGGATTCAGCACCTCGGCATGCAGCGACGGCGCGATCTGGCCGTGGCGCAGCTGCGCCAGCACCTTGGCGATGCCGGCCACCCCGGCGGCGGCCAGCAGATGCGCGACGTTCGACTTCACCGTGCCGAGCGGGCAGAAGCCCTTGGCATCCGTGTACTTGCGGAAGGCCTGGGTCAGCGCCTTCACCTCGATGGGGTCGCCCAGCGCCGTGCCCGATCCATGCCCCTCGACATAGGAGAGGGTGGCGGGGTCGATGGCGGCATCCTCCAGCGCCTGTTCGATGGCGGCGGCCTGCTGGTGCGGGTTCGGCACGGTGAAGCCGTTGCGCACGCCGGCATTGCTGATGCCGCTGCCGATGATGACACCATAGATATGGTCGCCATCGCGCTCCGCATCCGCCAGCGGCTTCAGCACCAGCGCGCCGACACCCTCGCCGAGGATGGTGCCGTCGGCGCCCAGCCCATAGCCCCTGATCTTCTCCGCCGTCTTGCTGGTGAAATGCTCCTGCGAGGTGGCGATCAGCTTCTGCGGGTGCAGCAGCAGGCTCACACCGCCGGCCAGCGCCATCTTGCAGCGCCCGGCGCGCAGCATATGGACGGCCTCATGCACGCAGGTCGAGGAGGCCGAGCACATGGTGTCGAGGAAATAGGACGGGCCGGTGAAGCCGTAGAAATAGGACACCATGTTCGGCACGGTGCCGGTATAGCTGCCGCTGGCCAGCGCGCCGCGCACCAGCATGTTCTGGAAGCCGTAGAGGTCGTACTCGTTGGTCATCGAGCCGACCAGCACCGCGACATCGCCGCCATAGCGCGCCTGCATATATTCGCGCGAATAGCCGGCATCCTCGAAGGCCTCGACGCTGGCCTCCAGGAACAGCCGCACCTCCGGCGACATCAGCTCCGCCTCATGCTGCGAGATGCGGAAATAGCGCGGGTCGAACCTGTCGATATCCTTAAGGAAGGCGCCGGTCTTCACCACCGTCTTGCCCAGCACGTCGCGCTCCGGGTGCAGCAGTGCGGCATGGTTCCAGCGCTCGGCGGGATAGGCCTCGAACCCGTCCAGCCCGTTCGACAGCATCTCCCAGAACTCGTCCTGGCTGGCGGCGCGCGCGACGCGCAGCGACAGGCCGACGATAGCGATGTCGTGCCGGTTGTCCTGCTTCCGGTCATCCGGGCGCGGCGCGGCGGAGACTTTCGCCGGCGGTTCGGCGGCCAGCGCGGCAGCCGGTGCCGCTTTCGGCTGTGATGCGCCCGGTAAGGCGGCCATCAGCGCGGCGCGGCGCTCCTCCACCAGATGCGCGGCGATGCCGGCCAGATCGACATATTCGAAGAACAAAGTCTTGGAGAGCGGCCCCAGCGCCTCCTCCAGCTGCGCCGTCGCCTCGACGATGGTGATGGAATCGAGGCCGTATTCCTCCAGCCTGCGGTCGGCGCGCAGCTGCGCCGGGTCCATCTGCAAGCGTTCGGCCAGCACCTCCTTCAGGAAGGCGATGGTGCGCGCGGCAAGCTCGCCATCGTCGGCAGCCTGTTCTTCCTGGACAGGCGGCACCGCTGTCTGCACAACCGGGGCCGGTTCGGCCAGCAGCGCATCGATGCGGTCGCGCGCGCCATGCAGCACCACCTGCCGGGGCGCAGCAGCCGCAAAGGCGCGGTCCAGCGCCCCGAGGCCCGCCGCCGTCGGCATCGGCACCGTGCCGAAGCGCCGGGCAAGCGCCGCCAGCCCGGTGGCATCGACGCTCATGCCGCCCGCTTTCCAGAGCGGCCAGCCGATGGAAAGGGTAACACCGTGACGCTCCCCAGCCTCGGCAAGCCGGGTGCGATGCTCGGCGAAACCGTCGAGGAAAGCATTGCCGCCGGCATAGTCGCCCTGTCCGGCATTGCCGAAGCTGGCGGCGATCGAGGAACAGAGCAGCAGGAAATCGAGGTCGCTATCGCGGGTCGCGCGGTCGATGTTCAGCGTGCCGGCGATCTTCGGCATCAGTACCGGCGCGATGCTGTCCGCCGCCTTGGTCAGGATATAGCCGTCATCCAGCAGGCCGGCGGCGTGGATGATGCCCCGCAGCGGCCCGATATCGGTTTCGATGCGCGCCACCGTCCTTGCCACCGCTTCCGCATCGGTGACGTCACAGGCTTCGAGATGCACCTCGGCACCGCCCGCGCGCAAGGAAGCCAGCGCCGCTTCCGCCGCCGCGTCCGGCGCGATCCGGCGGCCCGACAGCACGAGGCGGCG